>QIGT01000500.1 GCA_003230835.1 Gammaproteobacteria bacterium | reverse complement strand
TCATGGACATGGCGTATAGTTTGGAAGGCATAGTGCGTAACGTCGGCAGGCACGCAGGTGGGGTTGTTATTGCGCCCAGTGCACTGACTAATTTTGTACCCCTCTACACGGAAGATCTGGGCGGCAGTTTGGTTTCCCAGTATGACAAGGACGATGTAGAGCGTGCGGGCTTAGTGAAGTTTGACTTTCTCGGCTTGCGAACTTTGACCATTATCGATTGGACAGTTCGAAGCGTTAACCTAGGCCGAAAAGTCAGCGGTGAGGAACTGCTCGATATAGATTTGCTGCCGTTGGATGATGTTAAGGCATTTGATTTGTTGCGAGGTGCAGACACAACTGGAGTGTTTCAGTTGGAATCTCGTGGCATGAAGGATTTGATTCGAAAATTACTACCAGATGGTATCAATGACATCATCGCCTTGGTTGCGTTGTTTCGGCCGGGTCCTTTGCAGTCTGGTGCGGTAGACGACTACATCAATCGTAAACACAATCGTGAACCTGTGACCTATCCTCACCCTACCTTAGAAGGCGTGTTGGGTGGCACCTATGGCGTTGTACTCTATCAAGAGCAAGTCATGCAAATTGCGCAAGTATTGGCTGGGTTCAGCCTAGGTCAAGCAGATTTGCTTCGTCGTGCCATGGGTAAGAAAAAGCCCGAGGAAATGGCGAAAGTTCGAGAGCAATTTTTGCATGGTACACACGAGCGAAAAGTAGACGACAAGCTTTCCAATGACATATTTGACTTGATGGAGAAATTTGCCGGGTACGCTTTTAATAAATCTCACTCGGCAACCTACGCCGTCGTGAGTTTTCAAACAGCGTGGTTGAAAGCACATTACCCAGCAGAATTCATGTCGGCAAACCTCTCCGCAGACATGCAGAATATTGATCGTGTGGTGGTACTGGTCGACGAGGTACGTCGTATGGAGGTGCCACTCATGCCACCTAGTGTGAACGTTAGTGATTTTCGTTTTTGTGTGCGTGAAGGCAGCGTTGTTTATGGCTTGGGGGCTGTTAGAGGAGTGGGCGAAGGTCCAGTGTCAGCCATTGTCGAGGCGCGTAGTGGTGGCAAGTTTCGCGATCTGCAAGATTTTTGTCAGCGTATCGATTCTAAGAAAATTAACAAGCGCGTGAACGAGGCACTGATCGCCGCGGGCGCTTTCGATGAATTCGCGCTGCCCGCTGAAGATGTTAATCAAACCCGTGCGAGGTTGCGGGTGCAACTTCCAACAGCGATGCAAGCTGCGCAGCAGGTAGCACATAATACTGCTGCTGGCATGGTGGACCTGTTTGGCGGCGCTGAAGAAATGCCAACGAGTCTTTGTGGCGCGATAACCGATGTGCCAAAACTGATCACGCGGGAAAGACTGCAGGGAGAGAAAGAAGCATTGGGACTATACCTAACGGGGCATCCGATAGAAGAATATGCAGGTGAGCTAGAGCATTTCTGTAGGCGACGTATTGTCGATTTGCGCGCCGAGAGAAATGCTCAATGGGTGAGCGGCATGGTGGTGAGTACCCGGGTGATGAAAAGTCGACGTGGTGCGCCTATGTGTTTTCTTGTTCTAGATGACCGTAGTGCACGTCTAGAGGTGTCTGTGTTTCCAGACACATTTGATAAGTACGGGCGTAAAATAGCCAAGGATGAATTGCTTATCATCGAAGGCGAAGTTCAACAAGATGAATTTACCGGTGGTTTGGCTCTGCGAGCAACAAAAGTATTCACCATGGCCCAAGCCCGTGAGCGTTTTAGCCAAGGGTTTGTCATTGACTACTCCCAAAGTGTCATGCCAAGCGATTTTACCGCTCGCCTAAAGCAGATTATTAGCCCTCACCGGGTGGATGAGGAAGGTTGTAACATTGCCATTCTTTATCAGGCGGATCAGGCCAGTGCACGTATCTCGCTGGGTCGAGAGTGGCGTGTCCAACCGAGTGATGACTTGTTGCATCGCTTGCGTGCAGAGTTTGACGGTCGCGTGCAATTGGACTACGCCAGGGGCTAGTGCCCTGTCTGACTAATTCGTTGAATTCAGAGTAGTGCAGTTTCGTTCAAGTACAAGGCATGGCTCCGCCGCGAATGTATATACCTTCGCAAGGGCCATAACACAGTAATTGACGACAACTGCACTACTCCCGACGGGCGCTCCCCAAAAGGCCTATGGCCGCGTTGCACCCCTTCTTGGTAAGCTAGAGAAGGTGCTCTACATTACCAGCGGAGTGCGTCTTGCCACAGACCTTTTGACAAAGCGCTGAATTTCAACGAATTAATCAGATAGGACACTAAGTGTGACCAATGGCTATGCCTCAATTGTGGACGCGGTGGCCACCTGTTTGCGCGCCACGCAAGCACAACGTGTACTGGTAGCGTTCAGCGGGGGACTTGATTCTACGGCACTCCTACACAGTGTTGTGCAAGCCACGCGAGAGGTAAAATTCAAGCTTTCGATGCCCGTCATTGCGTTACACGCAAATCACCAATTACAACCTGACAGCGATGCTTGGGAGCAGCACTGTGAACAGATGTGCCAACAGTTGGGGGTTATCTTTCTGGGTCAACAACTCGACCTAGACACTATGGGGAACCTAGAAGCACAGGCCAGAAAGGCACGCTACCAGTTCTTTTCCCAATCGCTAATTGACGGCGATGTTTTACTATTGGGTCACCATAAGAACGATCAGGTTGAATCCATACTGTTGCGGTTGTTTCAGGGGCGTGGCCTGATACCTATGCGCAGCCAGGGTCGGCTGAGTGCAGGGGGATTTGCCCGTCCGCTACTTAACTTCACGCATACCCAGCTGCGCAAGTACCTCACCGATCATTCCATCGCCTGGATCGAAGATGGCAGTAACCGTGACGTCTCGTTTGATCGTAATTTTCTACGCCATACCACGATACCTGCACTGGTGCAGCGTTGGCCTAGTGTGCAGGGTAGTGTGGTTGCGGTGGGGCAATCCCAGCAGCATCTATTTAGGGCGTTGGTGCATGCGACCCAGGGGATTGCAAATCAGGTCCCGCTGCATGAGTTACCCCAGGACACTGCCGTTGCCGGTGTTTGGTTGCGGGCTTACTTGACCCATCGCTCGGTATTTTCCGTGACAAATAAAGCTCTAGAAGAATTTATACGCCAAAGTAGGCATGGAAATGGCGTAGCAAGCCTAGCTTTGAAGCAACAGTTGGACGAGTCATCGCAACAAGTTTTCATCCACGCCTATGCGGACCAGTTGTACTTTGTGCGCCCAAGCGATCACGCAGGCTCAACCCAACGGCTGTGCCCGGGAGACTCGCTCGAGTTGCCCCAGGGTATTTTGAACTTGCTTGAAGTGGCACACACGCACGACTTGGCAATGCAATGTCTTGAACCACTGGTCGTAAGGTTGAGAGCTGGAGGCGAAAAAATCGACTTAGCTGCGGGACGCCGAGCAGTGAAACAAATCCTGCAGGAGGCACGAGTGCCACCTTGGCGTCGAGAGCATTACCCCTTGTTGTATCTCGGTGAGCGGCTGGTTTGTGTGCCGAATCTTGCAGTAAGCACGGAGATTGCCCCTCTTCTGGTAAAAGACCTGGTAAAAGACCCCGAAACAGGACAAACGGCAGCATCTACACGGCTCATGGTTGCTCAGTGGTGTCCAAACGACTAAATATTGCATTTTATTGAAAAAAAGCCACGCGTGAATTGAGCTTGCCCGGTGCTTTTGTTATCTTGCAATCCCATCTTGAACGAGCCGTACTGGCTTACTTACACACGCAAGAATGTGCATATATTCGCCGAGAATTGGCCGATTTGTACTATCGTGTGCTGACGATGGGATTAAATGACCAGATATATATTTGTTACCGGTGGTGTTGTTTCTTCTTTGGGCAAAGGTGTGCTCACAGCATCTCTGACAGCTCAGCTTGAAGCGAGAAAGCTAAAGATCAACTTGTTGAAAATGGACCCATATATCAATGTGGATCCGGGCACTATGAGCCCATTTCAGCACGGTGAGGTTTTTGTCACCGCAGATGGCGCAGAAACCGACCTAGACCTAGGTCACTACGAGCGTTTTTCCAACACGCGTATGACCAAGTTCAATAATTTTACCACCGGTAGCGTCTATGCAGAGGTGATCCGGCGTGAGCGGCGTGGAGACTATCTTGGCGGCACCATACAGGTCATACCTCACGTCACAGACGAGATTAAACGACGTATCCGTCTGGTAGCAGATGACTTCGATGTGTTAATCGTTGAAATTGGCGGTACTGTCGGAGACATTGAGTCGCTGCCGTTTTTAGAAGCCATTCGTCAATTGCGCATGGAAGTAGGCCGCAACCGTACGATGTTTATCCACCTGACCTATGTGCCGTACTTACAAAAAGCGGGTGAGATAAAAACCAAACCGACCCAGCATTCGGTGAAAGAATTTCGTTCTATTGGTTTGCAGCCAGATATTTTGGTGTGTCGCTCTGAAGATCCTCTGCCACGCTCAGCACGATCAAAGATTGCGCTTTTCACCAATGTGGAAGAAAGAGCCGTGATCTCAATGTGGGATGCCGAAACAATTTACCAGGTGCCGCAACTGTTACATGAAGAAGGCATGGATGACTATGTTGTTGAGCAATTAGGCTTAGAGTGTGAGCCGGTGGATTTGTCCGAGTGGCAAGCGGTTGTACATGCGCAACAAAACCCTAAACACGTTTTGAATCTCGCCTTTGTGGGTAAATATCTTGACCTACTGGATGCGTATAAATCACTGATAGAGGCAGTAACCCATGCGGGTATCCAAACCCGTACGGATATTAAGATCAGTTACATTGATGCTGAGGATCTAGAGCGTGACGGCGTGGCGGCATTGGATAATGCGCACGCAATTCTAGTGCCGGGAGGTTTCGGTCGGCGAGGTTTCGAAGGTAAAATTTTAGCAGCGCGGTATGCGCGGGAGAACAAGGTTCCTTATCTAGGTATTTGTTATGGCCTGCATGCGGCGATCATTGATATTGCACGCAACTGTGCTGGCTTAGACGGTGCCCACAGTACCGAAATAGAGGATGCTCCTGAACATGGCGTTATCGGTTTGATTACCGAGTGGACTGATAAGCAAGGTGCTGTCGAACAGCGTGACGGAGATAGCGATCTTGGCGGTACTATGCGTTTGGGTGAACAGGCGTGTATTCTCAATCAAGGTACCCTGGCAGAGCGTGTCTATGGTGCTGCGGTGGTCAAAGAGCGACATCGGCATAGATACGAAGTCAACAACACTTATGTCGAACGGTTGGAAGCTCATGGCATGGTGGTTGCTGGCCGTTCAGAAGATGGAGAGTTGGTCGAGATGATTGAACTGGCTGATCACCCTTGGTTTCTTGCTTGTCAGTTTCACCCGGAATTTACCTCGAGCCCGCGTCGAGGTCATCCGTTATTCTCGGGTTTCATCGAGGCCGGTTTGGCACATGCAGGTCAAATAGAACTCGAGCGCGGAAGCGCTGATTGATGTGCAACCCGACCGGAATTAGAAGGACTACTTATGCAATTGTGTAACTTTGAAGTGGGGGGGCGACAACCATTTTTTCTCATCGCGGGGCCCTGCGTAATTGAGTCTGAAGCCTTGGCCATGGAGTCTTCCCAGCTGCTCAAAGAAATGTGTGGCGAACTAGGTATCCCCTTCATCTATAAAAGTTCTTTTGACAAAGCCAACCGTTCGAGTATGGATAGCTATCGTGGGCCTGGTGTCGAAGAAGGCTTGCGCATTCTACAGCGCGTGCGCGAGGAAGTAGGCGTACCTGTCCTAACCGACGTTCATGACGACTCACCCTTAGACGAAGTGGCATCTGTGGTCGATGTTCTACAGACGCCAGCCTTTTTGTGTCGACAGACTAATTTTATAAGCAATGTTTGTAAGCAGGGCAAACCTGTGAATATCAAAAAAGGCCAATTCTTAGCACCATTGGAGATGTTGCAAGTTGCCGACAAAGCCAAAGCGACTGGCAATAAGCAGATAATGGTGTGTGAACGCGGGGCGAGTTTTGGCTATAACAATTTGGTCTCTGACATGCGCAGCTTATCGTGGTTGAGACAAACCCAATGCCCAGTGGTATTTGATGCAACGCATTCGGTGCAAACGCCGGGTGGCGGCGGTAAGGTGTCTGGTGGCGATCGTGAGATGGTGCCGGTGCTGGCACGAGCAGCCTTAGCTGCCGGTGTGGCCGGGGTGTTTATGGAAACCCACCCAAAGCCGGATGAAGCGTTGTGCGATGGTCCGAATTCATGGCCATTAGGGATGATGAAAGCTCTTTTGCAGCAGCTAAAAGCCATTGACGACGTGGTTAAAGAACACCCTTTGCTGGAAGACCAGCTAACATCCTAAAAATTGCAAGCAGTGAATCAATGAGAAGTACATGAGCGTCATTAAGTCAATTAGTGCCCAAGAGATATTGGACAGTCGGGGGAATCCAACGATAGAAGCCCAAGTCATCACGGATGACGGTGCCTGTGGGCTCGCTGCTGCGCCTTCTGGCGCCTCTACTGGTAGCCGTGAAGCGCTGGAACTGCGAGACGGTGACCCACATCGATACCTAGGCAAGGGCGTAACAGTGGCTGTGGCGAATGTAAATGGCGAGATCGCCAGTGCCTTAGTCGGGATGGACGTCGCTGCGCAAAACCAGCTGGACGCCAAGCTAATTGCAATCGATGCGACGGATAATAAATCTAAGCTCGGCGCTAATGCCATGCTGGCAGTGTCTTTGGCCGCTGCAAAAGCTGCGGCACAGGCACAAAGTGTGCCCTTATATGAGCATATTAATCAACTCGCCGGCACACCCAAAATGCAAATGCCAGTGCCGATGTTGAATATTCTCAATGGCGGGGAGCACGCAGACAACAATGTAGACATTCAAGAGTTCATGGTGCAACCGGTATCCATGGGCTCGTTTAGTGAGGGTTTACGGGCTGGGGTTGAAATTTTCCACCATCTTAAAGCGGTATTGAGTGGTATGGGCTTGGCAACTGCCGTGGGTGATGAAGGAGGCTTTGCACCGAATCTTGAATCCAACGCACAAGCCCTAGATGTCATTGCAGAAGCAGTACAGTGTGCAGGTTATACTTTGGGCACCGACATTACCTTGGCATTGGACTGTGCAGCCTCAGAATTCTATGCAGATGGTCGCTATAATTTGGCCGGTGAGGGCAAGGTCTACGACTCGGAAGGTTTTGTGAACTATCTAGCGGATCTGTGTAATTTGCACCCGATAGCCTCGGTTGAAGACGGCATGGATGAATCTGATTGGGCTGGCTGGAAGTTACTTACTGATAAACTTGGGCGTTCAGTTCAGTTGGTCGGGGATGACTTATTTGTCACCAATACCAAAATTCTAGCACAGGGTATCGAGCAGGGTGTGGCGAATTCCATATTGATCAAGTTCAACCAAATTGGCACGTTGAGTGAAACCTTAGCCGCAATAGCAATGGCGAATGAGGCCGGTTATACCAGTGTGATATCTCACCGCTCGGGTGAAACTGAAGACACCACCATCGCAGACTTGGCTGTTGGAACCGGGGTGGGGCAAATTAAAACCGGGTCTGCGAGTCGTAGTGATCGAGTGGCAAAATACAATCAATTGCTCCGCATTGAAAAAATGTTAGGTGTTGACGCTGTCTATCCCGGGCGCAGTGCTTTAGGTGCTGGTGCTTAAATGAAGAAATTGTTTTTTTTGTCTGTTGTCTTGTTAATCTGGCTGCAGTATACGCTGTGGTTTGGCCAGTCTGGATATTTTGCCCGCGAGCGTCTCGACACACAGCTGAGTCAGCAGCAAGGTAGGGTAGGGGTGCTCAAATATCGTAACCAAATACTCACAGCGCAAGTGCTTGCCTTGAAAGCCAATCCCAAAATGTTAGAAGCGCAAGCACGCCGCGATTTAGGTATGGTTAAACGCGGCGAGGTTTTTTACCTGGTACCCGATCATCAACTCTGAGAGAACGATAATTAATCAGAGCTTCCCTAGTTTGGCCACAACATCCGTTTCGATTGTCGAACAGGGCATAAATGGCGTTATCAAACGAGAGCTTGCTGATTGGCAGGTGAACGAAAAGCTCGACATAGATTTCACCGATGAAGGTGAGCATGCTTACTTCCTGATCGAAAAAACCGCAAGAAATACCTCTGATGTTGCCTTTGAAGTGGCCCAATTTTATGGCCTGCGCGCTTATGAGGTAGGCTATGCAGGTAGAAAAGACAAACACGGGCTCACCCAGCAATGGTTCAGTGTGCCGCATACAAGCAACCAGTGGCCGGAGCGAATTAAGGGTACGCGTTGTTTACAACAACGACGTCACATCAAAAAGCTTCGGCGCGGCGTGCACACTCAAAACAATTTTATTATCACTCTGCGGGACGTAGTGGGATGTGATGCTGACACCTTTACTCACTTGGTAGGCGAGCTGAGGGCTGGCTTTGCCAATGCCTTCGGTGTACAGCGACTGTCTAGCAGTAATGTCGAGCAAGCTATGGCGTGGATAGCCCAACGGCGCACACGGCGAATCAGTCAAAGTAAAAAAGGTTGGATGTTGTCCGTTTTAAGGAGTTTTCTGTTTAATCAGGTGCTTGAGCTACGGGTTGAGAATGATACTTTCAATACGCCACTGTGCGGCGACGACGTGCTCAATGGTGCACCAACCGCGCCGTTATGGGGGCGCGGGCGCTCATCTACTCAAGGTGAGGCGTTAAAACTAGAAAACCAGGCTTTGGCTCCGTATCTAGAACTGTGCGAGTCGTTGGAGTATGCCGGGGTCGATCAAGGCAGAAGAGGATTGGTGTCATTTCCACAGAATCTTCAAGTCACACAGGTTGATGAAACGACTTTTCGCCTCGAGTTTGCATTGCCGCCAGGTAGTTATGCTACCACGATGCTGGCGAGTATTTTAACCGTACATGATGATAGCGCAGGCCATGTCTAGATTTGATATGCAGGGTATCGGCATGACTTCCCAACGTACGCGCGATCGATTGGTCGCACGTTTGCGTGATAAAGGCATTCGCAGTGAATTGGTTCTGAGCCAAATGGCCAGTGTTCCGAGGCATATTTTTATCGAAGAAGCCCTTGCACATCGGGCCTATGAAGATACAGCACTACCCATTGGTCATGGCCAGACTATTTCTCAACCCTTTGTTGTTGCGTTGATGACGCAACTGCTGATTGAAGGTAAACCAAGCAGAGTTTTGGAAGTGGGTTCAGGGTGCGGTTATCAAACGGCTGTGTTGGCGGGTTTGGTTGACAAGGTGCGGACCATTGAACGCATTCAAGCCCATATGCCGCAATGTAAAGCACGCTTGGCTGCCTTAGGCATCAAAAATGTCCTGTTTAAGGTGGGTGACGGCTATGAAGGCTGGCCTGTGCATGGACCCTTTGATGGCATCATGGTCACTGCCGCTGCACCAGTTTTACCCCAATTGTTATTGGAACAACTTGCCATGGGCGGACGCTTGATCATTCCCATCGGTGGTGATGAAGTGCAAGAACTGCGGGTGATCGATCGTACCCAAGACGGCTATCGAGAAAGGGTGGAAGAACACGTCAGGTTTGTGCCGTTGATGAAAGGAGTCGCCTTAGGTTGAGCCTTGCCGACTTGAAATCAGACCTGAAAATCGGTTTGCGCGGTGTTCTCATGGGTATTGCGGAAGTTGTACCCGGTGTTTCCGGCGGCACTATTGCCTTTATCACCGGCATATACCACACGCTAATCGAAGCCTTGTCGCGCTTCGGGGTGGCGTCTTTTGGTTATCTCAAAAACCCCAGGGCATTTGCTGAATATCATCACCTGCGTTTTTTAGCCGCCCTCGGTATCGGCATGATATGCGGCGTTCTGGCGTTCGCCAATTTGATGCGTTATCTATTGATTCACCATCAACCCTTGGTATGGGCCTTTTTTTTCGGGGTCATCGCCATGTCGGTGTGGGTGATCGGTCGACAACGCCGCGGTATCAACATCGCCACCTGGGGTAGTGTTGGACTATTGCTTAGCATATTGTTGTTGTCACTTCCGGCCCGAGAAGGTGGGCTCACCTTGGTACACCTCTATTTCGGGGGTGCGATTGCAGTATGTGCTTGGATTCTACCAGCCATTTCAGGCAGCTACGTGTTGCTCGTCTTAGGCATGTATGAAACCGTGATCGCTGCTGTTGCCGATCTTGAGTGGTCAGTGTTGATGGTGTTTGCGGCAGGCTGTGTCAGTGGATTGCTGGTGTTTAGCAAATTGTTGGCTTGGTTGTTTTCAGTTTATGAAGACTATTTATTGAGTCTTTTGTCCGGCTTTATGTTGGGTTCGCTGGCTAGGTTGTGGCCATGGCAAGCGGCCGAGGGTAGTTTGTGGGAGCGAATCATGCTGCCGGTCACTTTCCAACAAAAAGTAGGGGCTGACAGCCAGTTGTTGTTGGTCATCCTCATTGCTGGATTAGGAGCCGGGTTGCTGTGGTTGCTGAGTCGTATTCCTCGCACCTAACTCGTGGCTTGCGAGCTAGCGTAGTCCTCGTAGTTTGTGTGAGTCTAACCGGTTGCTTGCAACCGGGGCGAGTGGTGGTTGCAGAACGTTCACCGGTGAAACTCGCCGCAGAAAAGAATCCCCAGGTGGCTCGGGAGATAACATCTGCCAAACAGGCGCCTATACCAAAGCGCTCCGTGGTGTCGCCACCTTCAGCTTACTTGGTGCGTAAGGGTGACAGTTTATACTCGATCGCATGGCGGTTCGGTTTGGATCATAAAATGCTCGGCCGTCGCAATGAGATTGGCATACCTTATGTCATTTTCCCTGGGCAATTACTGGCCCTTAAACCAAGCGCTGTGCCGGTGCTACCCCAACTTGCAAAAACTACCAAACCAACACCCAGAGCAAAACCAACCAAGCCCCAGACAAGTACAGCGAAGCCTAGCGCCAACGCTGTGCTTACTGAGTGGGTTTGGCCGTTAACACAAAAACCAAGCTTAGAATTTGGCCGTCATAGTAAGGGCATGGACTTTGTTGTCGGCACAGGAAAATCAGCTGGAGTGGCCTCGGTTGGTGCAGGAGAGGTGGTATACGCCGGCAACGGTATCGGTGGCTATGAGCGCTTGATCATCATTAAACATGTGCGCAACTTGCTTAGTGCATATAATTTTAATGGCCGCATCCGGGTACGAGAGCGACAGCAAATTAAAGCTGGCGTGATTGTGGCCGACATAAATCCCATAGGACGGACATCACAAAAACTACACTTCGAAATTCGTCGGGATGGAATTCCAGTAAACCCGCGTTCTTTGTTGAAGTAGTTGGCGTGATCTAGCCCGAATTATTGTAAATAATTCAGGCACGGGATTATGGACAAGACTGCGGAGACATATGTTGGGAACTTTCGAATCACAGGTACGCTCGAGTGCTCAAACCAAGACTAAAGTACTGGAAACAGTACCCAGCGAGACAACAGTCGAAGAATCGCCTGATGCAACACAAATATACCTGAAGGAAATCGGTTATACGCCACTGCTCAGCGCGGCAGAGGAGCGTCAGTTCGGACGCATGGCGTTGCAAGGTGATCCTAAGGCTCGAAAGCGCATGATAGAAAGTAACTTGCGACTGGTAGTTAAGATTTCCCGGCGCTACCTTAATCGTGGTTTGAGTCTTTTAGATTTAATCGAGGAAGGCAATTTGGGGTTAATGCGTGCGGTGGAAAAATTCGATCCAGAACGTGGATTTCGATTTTCTACCTACGCCACTTGGTGGATTCGTCAGGCCATTGAGCGCGCGATCATGAATCAAACGCGTACCATCCGCTTGCCAGTTCATGTGGTTAAGGAAATGAACTACTACCTACGCGCGGCACGAGAGTTGTCGCAAAAATTGGATCACGAACCTAGCCCCCACGAGATTGCCGCATTGATAGACAAACCAGTTGCCGTAGTACGTCGCATGCTGAAGCTCAGTGAGCGGGTGGATTCGATAGATGCGGTCCGTGATGTCCACGATCGCAGTCCGTTGGAAATGATTGCGGATGAAAATTCGCCGGACCCGGCGGTGCAAATTCAACGTACAGATATGTTTAAGAAGCTAGACTTGTTGTTGAATGATCTTTCCGACAAACACCAAGAAGTGATTAGTCGCCGGTTCGGGCTGCGTGGCCACTCGCGCGCGACATTGGAAGAAGTCGGCACAGAAATTGGTTTAACCCGCGAGCGCGTGCGACAGATTCAGGTAGAAGGTTTGAATCGATTGCGCCGCTCGCTAGAAGACCACGGTCTGAATCCAGAACAGATATTTAGCCAGTAGTGGCAGCCTTATCGCTCTAGCTTTATCGCTCTAGCAGAGCTAGCTTATTAGGCTTGCCGTCCCACTCGTCAACATCTTCAGGTGGATCTTGCTTCTCGGTGATGTTTGGCCAAATTTCGGCTAACTCAGTATTCAGCTCTAAGAATTGCTGTTGATCTTCAGGCAGTTCGTCTTCTGAGAAGATGGCTTTCGCAGGGCATTCCGGTTCGCAAAGTGCACAATCTATACACTCATCTGGATGGATAACGAGCATGTTTGGACCTTCGTAGAAGCAATCTACAGGGCAAACCTCTACACAATCCGTGTGCTTGCACTTGATACAGTTATCGCCGACAACGAATGTCATAGCCGTCTCTATTACAGAAAATGGGGCGCTATTCTAGCGAATGTCTCGCTGCTGTCGAGTGCCAAATACAGCGCTGAAATATTGCGCTGAAGCTAGCTATCGTCTGGCTGGGTCGGTCTGCCTAACATCGACTTAAGTTCATAGAGTAGATGTAGCGCCTCTCTCGGGCTCAATGTGTCTGGATCGATGTCGCGCAGATTGTCCTCTATCGCAGAGGTGACAGCGTCTAAGGATTGAGTCGGTTGAGTCCCAGGTGCAAAACTAACAAACATGTCCGCTTGGTGAGGATCGAGGGCGGAGTGTTCGAAACTATCTAAGCGCTGCTGAGCTACCTTGAGCACCTGGGGTGGAATACCGGCGAGTTTAGCCACTGCAATTCCGTAACTCTGGCTCGCCGGACCTGGCTCGACTTGGAATAGAAAAACCACATCACCTTGGTGCTGAGTAGCACTCATATGGACATTGCCGACATTGGCGCAAGTATCTGGTAGGCCGGTGAGTTCGAAATAGTGGGTTGCAAAAAGCGTCATCGCCGCAGATTCATCGGCGATATGCTGTGCACATGCCCAAGCAAGCGCGAGCCCATCGAAAGTACTTGTACCTCGGCCAATCTCATCCAACAGCACTAAGCTGCTGGGCGTGGCATTGTGCAGGATATAGGCTGTTTCGGTCATCTCGACCATGAAGGTAGAACGTCCCCCAGTCAGATCGTCGGCAGCGCCAATGCGAGTGAATATTCGATCAATGGGACCCAGTTCAGCGTGGCTCGCAGGCACGTAACTGCCACAGTAGGCTAACAAGCAGATCACTGCTGTTTGACGCATAAAGGTTGATTTACCGCCCATGTTTGGACCCGTTAGAATGAGCATCGTGTGCGGCTCACCCAGGCGTAAATCGTTGCTAATGAACGGCTGCGTGCTGGCTGCCTTAACGACCGGGTGCCAGCCGCCGTCTATGTTGACCGTGTTGTGTGGTACAAATTTGGGTGGGCTGAAGCCTAAGGCATCAGCGCGTTCTGCAAAGCACCCCAGCACATCTATTGTCGCCAATGCATCCACACAGGTACGTAACGGTAGCAACTGTTCGGCGACCTGCTCTAACAAGAGTTCATAGAGCGCTTTTTCTAGTCGCAAGGCCTTACTTTGGCTGGCGAGCGCTTCTTCTTCGAACTGTTTTAGTTCAGGAGTGATATACCGTTCGGCATTTTTCAGTGTTTGGCGGCGAATGTACTGCGCAGGTATGTCTCCACCGGCTGCCTTGCTTGTCTCAATATAGTAGCCGTGGACACGATTGTAGCCAACTTTGAGGGTCTGAATGCCGGTTCGCTTACGTTCCTGTGTTTCAAGCGCTGCTAACCATTGAGCCGAGTTCTCTGTAAGAGACTTCAGTCGGTCTAATTCTGGGTCATATCCCAAGGCCATAAAACCGCCATCGCGAATAGTGGCAGGTGGCTCTTCGACTAATGCGCGTTCGAGTAGAGTGGTTAACTTTGAAAAATCAGGCAATGCACTTTGCAAACGCTGATTGAGGCTACCTTCGATATTTGCCAAGCCTGCATGCAGTGCGGGCAGTTTGATCAACGCATGCCGCAGCCGTCTAAGATCCCGAGGGTTTGCAGACCGAAGACCAATTCTAGTGAGAATGCGTTCCATATCACCGACGCCATCTAACACCTCTCGGGTTGTTGCGTGCGCTTGGCTAGACAGTGCCGTGTTGAGCCAAAACTGCCGCTCTAACACTTCAGACTGACTGCGCAATGGCGTGTTCAACCAACGCTTTAGCATGCGCGCACCCATCGGTGTCAAAGTAGTATTCATGAGCGCGAACAAGGTGTGATTGCCGGCGCCATTGACGCGCTGGTCTATCTCTAAATTGCGCCGAGTTTGGCTGTCGAGGCCAATGGTCGTGTTGTTTTCCACCAGCCGAATTTGCTGGATAAATTCGAGTGGTTGGCACTGAGTTGCCTTGCCATAGGCTAGCGCAGCACTGGCTGCCGCGAGCCCAGGGTCACTGGCTTGTAGCTGTGTCAGCGCACTGACATCGTGGTTGAAGTGTTGATTCAGGTTAAGTAGCCCACTGTAGCCATCAAATTGAGAATCGCCAAGCAAACGAACCGTGAAATGCGCTTGGTTTGCGTGAGCATGCAGCAACAGCTTAAGCTCATCGTCTGCGTTTTCGCTGATGAGTACTTCGCTGGGCTTTGTTTGGCCTAACCAGTCGAACAGTTCTGCCTGGGTGCTCACCTGCAACAAATCTATATAGCTGCTGGTGAGACTCAACTGTGCAGCCCCGATGGCGCCTTTGTCGCTTGACATATGAATCGCTACTAAGGAGCTGTCAGCGTTGCCTTCAAGTAGTGCGTCATCGGTTAAGGTGCCCGGAGTGATGATACGTTTTACCTGACGATCTACCGGTCCCTTCGAGGTAGCTGGGTCTCCGACTTGCTCGCATATTGCGACACTGCGACCCTGTTTAACCAGGCGAGCTAGGTAATTTTCCGCGGCGTGGAAAGGGACCCCACACATTGGAATCGGCTGGCCTGCACTTTGGCCTCTGGCAGTGAGGGTGATGTTCAATAGCTGTGAGGCGAGTTTAGCATCTTCAAAAAACAGTTCGTAAAAATCACCCATGCGATAAAACAGAAGCTCTTCTGCATGCTGCGCCTTGATGGCGAGATACTGCTTCATCATGGGTGTATGCGCGGTGTGTGTTTGTTCGGTATGGGTCGCAACCATGGAGGTGCTTCTAATGTCTTTCAAGTGTGCTGATACGCAGTGAACTACAGTCTGGAAAGCAGAGTCAACTTAAGCAGCAGAATAATCGCTCAACGGCGGATTTAGGCAGCAGCAGATGTGAGAATTTGTCGATCAGGCGTTGCAATCGACTACTGAATGGATATACAGTAGTTGCACTGTATAGGACGACACCAAGGAATCAACATGGCTCGATATAAAGCAGGATTTAAGTCAGGGAATAAAGCCGACAGCAAGGTAGGAAGCAAGTTAGCAGACAAGGTGGAAAGCAAGCTAGATCGAGACACAGACGACTCGGAACGCGATCGTGCACTTACCGCAGCGCTTGCGCAAATCGAGCGTCAGTTTGGCAAAGGTTCAATGATGCGTCTCGGTGACCAAGAACAATTGGCTATCCCGGTCATTTCCACAGGGTCGCTAGGTTTAGATGTCGCCTTAGGCATTGGTGGTTTACCAAAGGGCCGCGTGGTGGAGATTTACGGTCCAGAATCATCAGGTAAAACCACGCTAGCCTTGCAAGTGATTGCAGAAGCACAGAAGGCAGGTGGGACCTGCGCGTTCATCGATGCAGAACATGCGTTGGATCCAATCTATGCTCAAGCCCTAGGGGTCGATACAGATGAACTTTTGGTCTCCCAGCCAGATACCGGTGAACAGGCACTTGAAATTTGTGACATGTTGGTGCGATCAGGTGCGATTGATGTGGTGGTCATTGACTCTGTTGCAGCACTTACGCCGAAAGCCGAAATCGAAGGTGAAATGGGCGATACCCATGTCGGTTTGCAAGCTCGACTCATGAGCCAAGCGTTACGTAAAATGACCGGTAATATTAAGAATTCCAATACCTTGGTCGTCTTCATCAACCAAATCCGTATGAAAATTGGCGTCATGTTCGGCTCCCCGGAAACCACAACAGGGGGTAATGCTTTGAAATTTTATGCCTCTGTTCGCTTAGACATCCGACGTATCGGTGCGGTGAAAGACGGTGACGAGGTTGTTGGAAATGAAACTAGAGTGAAAGTGGTTAAAAACAAGGTTGCGCCACCTTTTCGTCAGACAGAATTTCAAATTATGTATGGTGTGGGTATTCATCGAACAGGAGAAATTTTGGAACTCGGTGTGCAGCAAGGGATCGTTGAAAAATCTGGCGCGTGGTATGCCTACAAAGGCGATCGAATAGGCCAGGGTAGAAAAAATGCGGCAGATTTTTTAGACGAGCATGTGGAAATGCGCGATGAAATCGAAAAGATCATACGTGCAGAGTTGCTGCCTCATCTAAACCTGAAAGAAGTGGATGGAGAAGAGACAGCCGACGTCACAGCAGACATTACAGCAGAAGTTGTTATTCCTGAAGCAGTTCAAGAGAGCTTGTCTCAATAGTTTCAGAAACAACCCTACTCTATAACACGGCCGTGCGTATGCTCGGCCGGCGTGATCATAGCGCGTGGGAAATTCGGCGCAAACTAAAGTTAAAGCACACTTTCGCAGATGCCGATCAGATCGATTCGCTGCTGGAGAAACTTCAAGAAGATGGATACCAAAGTGACGAGCACTTTACCCAGTCTTTAATCCGTAGTCGCATAGGACGAGGCTACGGTCCTTTCTATATTAGACGAGAACTCAGTTCGAAAGGAATTGCGAAGTCAACAATAGAGCACACAATGCAAGCAGACGATACCGACTGGCTTGCATTGGCATCTGCTCAAGTACAGCGAAGATATTTTGCCTTTAGAGTTCAAGATAGAGATCAAGATCAAGATCAAGATCAAGATGAAGATGAAGGACATCGGGAGGACAGAGACCGAGAGAGAGACCCAGGCCGCGAAAAAAACTATCACCGGGCATCGCGCTTTCTACAACGCCGCGGTTTTCCTGCAGATGTTGTAGCTAAGGCCCTGCGCGAAGCCCACGTAGACTAATTTGCCCATTTGTAGGGTTTTGTCCCTATAGGTGTAGCCTTAATATATACTTGCGCGCCTTTAAAATAGCGGTTCCCGAACCAGCATGAAAACTGCAGAGTTACGCGAAGCATATTTGTCGTTCTTCGAATCCCATGACCATCGGCGTGTCGCGTCGAGCACATTGGTTCCTCAAGACGATCCCACCTTGTTGTTTACCAATGCGGGAATGAATCAGTTTAAGGATCCACTATTAGGGCGATCTAACCCAGGCTATTCGAGAGCGACTTCCTCGCAACGATGTGTTCGTGCCGGCGGCAAGCACAACGATCTAGAAAATGTTGGCTACACCGCGCGGCATCATACTTTTTTTGAAATGTTAGGTAACTTTAGTTTCGGTGACTACTTCAAAGAGGAAGCCATCGCCTGGGCGTGGCAATTTGTCACGCAAGTACTAGAACTCCCCAAAGATAAGTTATGGATCACAGTTCATCCAACCGATGCCGATGCTAGGGAATTGTGGACAAAGAAGATTGGCGTACCCAAGAACAGAGTAATCGACCTAGAAGAAAACTTTTGGACCATGGGTGATACCGGACCATGTGGGCCGTGTACAGAATTGTTTTATGATCATGGAGATACTGTTGCCGGCGGTCCGCCCGGTTCACCAGATGAAGATGGAGACCGCTATGTTGAATTTTGGAACTTAGTATTCCCTCAGTTTGATAGATCTGCCGACGGCACTATGGTGCCTTTGCCTAAACCTGGGGTAGATACTGGCATGGGTTTGGAGCGTGTAAGTGCGATTCTGCAGGGTGTTCACAGTAACTATGAGATCGATCTATTTCGCTCTTTGATGCGCGCGGCTGGGCAGTTTGCGGGCATCAATTCAGACCGAGAAATTCTGGCTAATCCGTCTGTTTGTGTTATCGCAGATCACATACGTTCTAGTGCTTTTCTTATTGCCGACGGAGTCGTGCCTGGCAATGAAGACCGAGCTTACGTCTTGCGTAGAATCATCCGCCGCGGCCTTCGCCATGGCCATATGCTGAATATTAAGGAGCCATTCTTTCACCAGCTGGTGCCTGTTTTAGCCGATGAGATGGGCGAAGCCTATCCTCAATTGGCTGCTCAGCAAGAGCAGATAGCGGAGGTTTTGCGCCAAGAAGAAGAACGATTCAGCGAAACTTTGATGCAAGGAATGTCCTTGTTAAATAGCCGAATCGGTGACCTTAAGACCAAGGTTATCCCTGGTGATATCGTTTTTCAGCTATATGACACCTATGGTTTTCCAGCCGATCTAACCGCCGATGTGGCGAGAGAAAAAGGTCTCACGTTGGATATGGATGGTTTTGACCAAGCCATGGAGCAGCAGCGTGCGCTGGGTAGAGCTTCCGCCAGCTTCACCACCAGCCTGGCGCAAAAAGTGACGGTGCCAGGTTGTGTCGATTTTATTGGCTATGAGAGCTTGGCAGACAATGCTCAGGTAATGGCGTTGTTTGATCTACACGGTGAAGTCCAAAACAAGTTGGTTGAGGGAATGCAAGGTGTGGTGGTGCTAGACCGTACACCGTTCTATGCCGAAGCGGGTGGTCAAGTGGGGGACCGGGGTATCTTACGCGGGTCCGAGGGTGTATTCGAGGTCCAAGACACGCTTAAAACTGGTGAGCAGCACATGCACATTGGTCGGGTAACATCAGGACAGTTTGTGTGTGATGACACGGTAGGAGCCCAGGTAGATGAAGACCGCCGCCAACGTATTTTGCGTAACCATTCAGCAACCCATTTGTTACATGCTGCGTTACGGCAAGTTTTGGGAGAGCACGTGCAACAAAAAGGCTCGTTGGTAAATGATGAAAAGTTGCGGTTTGATTTTTCCCACTCTGCGCCAGTAGATGCAGATCAGCTTGTTGTCATTGAAAACATGGTGAACCTCCAAATCAGATTAAATCGCAGCGTAGACACCCAAATCATGAGTCACGATGAGGCCATTGCACACGGTGCTACAGCACTCTTTGGAGAAAAGTATGGCGATCAGGTTCGAGTCTTGACCATGGGTGCAGACTACTCCGTTGAGCTATGTGGTGGCACACATGTTAGCCGTAGCGGTGATATTGGATACTTCAAAATAAGCGTTGAAACTGGCATTGCCGCCGGAATTCGGCGTATCGAGGCGCTTACAGGAGACAGGGCAGTTGATCTGGTAAGAAATGTTGAGGATTTGCTCGGCAATGTGAGTCGGGTATTAAAAGCCCAACCGCAAGAGCTGCTTGAAAAAGTGTCAACTCTACTGACTGAAAATAAAAGCCTTACCAAGCAAATCACTGCGCTGAATCAAAAGATTGCACAAAGCAAAGGCTCAGGACTACTCGACCAGGCGGTGGTAGTAGATGGCGTCCACTTGTTGGTTGCGAAAGTGGATGGTGACAACAAGGCAATGATGCAAACCCTAGATACCCTTAAGTCTCAACTTAGCAGTGCTGTTATTGTGCTTGCCCAAGAAAGTGGTGGCCGCGTAGGCATGGTTGTGAGTGTGAGTAAAGATGTTACGCAGCGTATCACCGCGCCAGATTTGCTTGAGAAAATCGGACCTGTAGTAGGTGCCAAGGGCGGCGGCCGTGCAGATTTGGCGCGAGCAGGTGGTGGAGACAATCCTGCGGGGATAACCGAAGCTCTGTCTACCGCTCGCTCGTTTGTCAGCTCAATGCTTGAAAGCAATTAGATAACAACATGTCGTTGATCGTACAAAAATATGGTGGTACCAGTTTAGGTGACGTAGAGCGTATCCAAGCTGTTGCTGCGCGCATAGAAGGCTATTGCAAGCAAGGGCATCGTTTGGTTGTGGTGGTGTCTGCGATGTCTGGTGAGACCAATCGATTAGTCTCTATCGGCCGACAAATATCTGTTAGCGGCCATTATCCGCGAGAAATGGATGTGCTCACCGCTTCTGGAGAGCAAGTAAGCGCCGCTTTGTTAGCCATGGCTTTGCAACAAAGAGGTATCAAAGCGAAATCTATGCTCGCCGATCAGGTAAAAGTCTTGACCGATTCGGTCTTTGGCAAGGCGCGTATACAGAAAATAGAGACACAAAGCTTGATGGCTGCTTTGGATGGTGGGTATATTCCCATTGTTACCGGATATCAAGGTGTGGATGAACACCACAATATCACTACCCTTGGTCGTGGTGGATCTGATACCTCTGCAGTGGCCTTAGCGGCGGTTCTTGGTGCCGATGAGTGCGAGATCTGTACAGATGTCGATGGTGTGTATACGGCTGATCCTCGTTTGGTTGATGCCGCGCGTCGACTGGATGAAATTACCTTTGAAGAAATGCTAGAGCTTGCGAGTTTAGGATCGAAAGTATTACATCCTCGCTCGGTAGAGTTCGCTGGTAGATACAAAGTTCCCTTAAGAGTGTTGTCAACCTTCAACAAAGGCCCTGGTACGCTGATTACCGTAGAGAGAGAAAATATGGAGCAACCACTTATTTCTGGAATTGCACACGCTCGGGACGAAGCTAAGGTAACGGTAACCGGTGTGCCTGATATTCCGGGTATCGCATCGAAAATTCTTGGCCCTATCAGTGCGGCTAATGTAGAAGTCGATATGATCGTGCAAAATACTGGGGCCGATGGCTTAACAGATTTCACCTTCACGGTTAAACGTGAAGATTTCGACAGAACCTTAGCTCTGTTGAAGCCTCTATGTGAAGAAATAGGCGCTGCCAATTTAGCTGGCGACAAAGAAATAGCTAAAGTATCCATCGTCGGGGTTGGCATGCGATCTCATGCCGGTGTTGCAACCAAAATGTTTGATTGCTTAGCTTCTGAAAATATTAATATTCAGATGATATCTACATCAGAAATTAAAATATCCGTCGTTGTCGCGGAAAAGTATCTAGAGCTGGCGGTTCGATCATTACACTCTGAGTTTGGTCTTTAACCCAAATCCAAATCCAAACCCAAACCCAAACCCAAACCCAAACCCAGCGAAGTTGACAAAATCGCTGCCCCATCTGCATGCTGGCACTATGCCGCGACAAATACCGTCACCTTTCTCAGCAATGTCCTAACTCACCGTCCCATCTGCGCACGTTATGGTTTGTTTCAGCCGACCAATTACTTAGATTTACGCGTAATTGGGTAAACCGGCGTTGCGTTTATTCGCATTTTAATTAACGGAGTGAATTTGAGATGGAAGAACTAAAGCAACACGAAATTGATCTGATCAGTGGTGGATTCAGTTTTAGTGACTTAGGCGGTGCAATCGTCGTTGGTGGCTTTATCGGGGGATTAGGGGGTGCGGCGGTAGGTGGCGTGGGTGCTATCCCCGGTGCCATAGGTGGCGCGTTAGCTGGCGGTATTGCCTATACTGGAAATGGCGTTTGGACCGCCTACTGCGATTAACAATTGTCGGCCTTAGTTTGTTGAGCCTGTTGGGCTCAACAAACTGGCTTAAGGGGAAACCATGAATGAAAAAACAAAAATCACTTTGCACGACTTTAAATCACTTAGATTCTCAGCCTGGGCATTTTCTTTGGTATTGGTTACTGGAATCGCTTTATCGTTAGTAATTAGACTGATCGAACTATATTTTTACCCTGATATCCCGGGCTGGGTCATTGGAGGTGTGGCAGGATTGGTTATCGTGCCGATACTGTCGATAGGTTTGCCTCGAATAAAACGTAGTGAGTGATCTGAACCTTGTTCGACCACTAGTGGGTACTGCTCGGCGCATAGCCGCTATCGTGCTGCTGTTCGGGGCGAACCAAGGGTGGTCTGGCGGCATAACGGTTGACTCCCTCGAAGCCGATCTAAATCTGCGGCTTAGTTCCGAATTGTACAGCAAGTTGGCCCCGCTACTTAAAAAGTACCGACGTGCCAAGGGTCATAAAGCGGTTTCAGTGTTGTTCAACGACAATGGAGATTTTGCAGCAGGGGTATCTGCCGAGGCTCCTTCTGAGGTGGCAGCAGCGCTATTAGCCAGCCAACAATGTAACGCCTACCGCGATAAGTTTGAGTTTCCGGGCCAGTGTGAGGTGATGTTGCTCAACACTATCGTCATTCCTCTCGGAGCAAGTTTGCGGCGAGAAATTGACAAAGCGGGACCAAGTCTTGTTTGGCGCGTAGAAGGCACTCAAGGCACTGTGTATCTGGCTGGCACACTACATATCATGAAGCCAACCCTCTATCCGTTGCCAGACGTATTCGACCTGGTTTTTTCAAAAGCCACTCAAATTGCGCTGGAGGCCAACGTGCTTCTATCGTCGAAACCCAGCAGAGTTGACGTTATTAGATCGCTCGCATCAGGCGAGCCGGTGGCGATGAGAAGCAGCATGCACAAGTCTTTGCGCAAAGCATTACATACCTATGTGAAACAGCAAGGTGGCGATATTGATGCTGTTTATCAAGTCAAACCGGCTTTTTTAGCATTGCAGATCTCTCAGCTTAACTTTGCGGCGCTTGGTTTTACGTCAGCGTTTGGGATTGAACATCACTTTGCTCAGCGAGCGGTTCAAGCCAACAAGTCGATTTTGGAGCTCGAACATTTCAGTAAATCCCTCGAAGTCTTAATCAACGTTCCTTTGGCAGTGCAGAATAAAATGTTGGCCTCGACCTTGTCGCAAAGAGACCAAGCAATGTCAAATATCCACAAACTCATCACTTTGTGGATGTCTGGTGACGTAGATAGATTACATAGCCTATTACAGGACACGTTTGCGGGTGATGTGGATCTCGAATTAATTGGACAAGAACTGTTGGATAAGCGTAATGCCAATATGTTGGCAAGCATAGAATCCTACCTTGCTGCTGATGAGACAACTTTTGTCATGGTGGGTGCAGCCCATTTAGGCGGGGAAAATGGTTTGTTGGCGTTGCTTGCGCAAAAAGGCGTGGCAGTCACAAGGCTATTGAACAATGGGCAAGATGGCTTGCCGATGACCGCGCTTCCAGTCAACCCTCGTGTGTCGTTATGAGGGGAGTAGCGGCGCGCTTTTTCAGGTTTGGGAAAGAAAACCCGCAAGCAGAGATTGCGAAGATATTTCAAGGCGTCCTAGGCGAAAGCCCAATCGAAGCAGAGCGATTAACCAAAACCTGGGTTCTAGCCCGGCAAGCGTCCATTGCCAACTGGGAACAATTCGCCGGCATCGATTTGGACCAAGCGCTACTGCAATGTGCTCGCATTCAGATAGATCAATTAGATTTGCTTTTGTCTTATTTGTCGGCGAGTCGACAAGGCATCGTGCTGACCACAATTCATATGGGCGACTTCTTACAGTGCCTTTTTTATTTGGTCAGTCACTTTAAAACGCGCCATATCTCCGTAGTTCGCCGAGCGGAACAAGGCGATGTCGAATCCAAGATATTCAACAAATTGGGACGAGTAGGACTTTCCTATGATGTGATTAGGTTTTCTGACAAGGCCGCAGGTTTCAAAGTTCTTAGGAACCTACGGCGCGGAGGGGTGGTGGTGATGTTGTACGACTTACCCAGACGTTTCGGCAAAACTCTGAAACTGAAATTTTTCCAACATGACGTTCATTGGGTACAAGGTCCGGTATTTTATGCGGCAAGAACCAAGGCTCTGTTAGTACCCTTCATTACCTTTGAAAATGCGAATGGTGAATCGTGCTGCGATCTTCAACCCATATTGTCTTTTGCTGGTAACGAGAACACGCTACCCCAGGTGGCCCAATCATTGGTTGATATCGCCCAAAGGTACATTAGAGAATATCCAGCACAATGGCTGCAATGGCCGAGTATTCCAGCGATGTTGAATGCTGGGGATGAGTGACGACAAACTACAGCAACAACTTTTCAGAGAAGAGGCGCGCTCTTTTGCATCTCAGAGATCATTAGGGCAAGTCACAGCAACCCAACCCCTCACCTACAAATCCATCACCGCATTGTTGGTGGTGATCGCATGTTCTGCGTTTTCGTATGTGTGGATAGGAGAATACTCACGTAAACAAACTGTAACCGGATATCTCACGCCGGATAAAGGTTTGGTGAACGTCTATCCAGGCAAAGATGGTGCGGTAATCAATCACATCTATGTTCATGAAGGACAAATTATCAAGCAGGGCGATCCCTTGGTGTCGGTGTCTTATCCGAGCAAGCTTCCCGGGGACGATGATGTGCTTGGAACCGTATTAGTTGAAATGAATCTTCAGCAAGGCCAAGTTCAGCAGAAACTCAGTCGGCTGAAGCAAAACCATCAACATGAACAACTGCGTGTGAAGCGCCAAATCGAAGAACAGGTGGTTGATTTGGCGCAAACCCACGTTGCGCACCGATTGCAACTGGGCCAGGTCGAAGTCGCGGTGAAGCTTCACTCGTCCATGCAGGCCTTACGTGAGACAGGGGCTATTTCAGAGTTCCGGCAACTTCAAGCGCTTTCTGAAAAGCTCGAACAAGAAAAACAGCTAAGCCATATTAATCGACGAGTTTTGCAAATTCAGGCTGCAACCAGATCGTTGGAGTATGAACAGAAGAAACTTCCCGCAAGTCAGCAAGACCAATTGTTGAGTACACAGATTCAACTTTCGGCAATTAAGCAAAAAATTGTGGAACTAAGGGCGCGGCAAAGTAAGCTGATTACGTCTTCTGTTAATGGGCGTGTTACCGCACTTCAGGCCAAGGTTGGTGCGTCCACGCAAAGCTGGGTGAGTCTGCTGTCACTGATTCCTAGTGGGTCACTGCTTGAATGTAGCCTTCTCATTCCGAGTGCCGCTATTGCGTTTGTCGAGGTTGGTCAGTCTGTTCGACTTCTGTTTGATGCCTACCCACATCAACAATATGGTTCCCATGCTGCCCGAGTTACTTCGGTTTCTGCGGTGCCGGTGGATCCTCGGGCGCTTACTGCACCGTTGCGTCCGGACGGCCCAGTGTTTCTGGTGCGTGCCGTCTTAGACAAACAAACAATATCTGCCATGGGTGAAGAAAGGCGGCTACAGGCCGGCATGTTGTTGAAAGCAGACATCATCTTCGAGAAAAGAACGCTGTTGAATTGGCTTTTAGAACCCTTGTATAGCTTGCGAGGCAGATAGTTGCTTTCCTTTGGTAAAAAGAGACGTCTCAAACCGCTTCTCCAAGCGGAGGCTTCGGAATGTGGCTTGGTGTGTGTTGCTATGGTTGCTTTATATCACGGTTACAAAGGCGATCTAGCCTCGTTAAGACGAAAGTTTGGCATATCTCTTGGTGGCACCACCCTGCAGTCGGTGATGAACATCGCTGATGAAATAGGCTTTGAAACTCGCCCATTGAAAGTATCGTTGGAGAATCTTAGCAAGCTAAAATATCCAGCGATACTGCATTGGAACTTTGACCACTTTGTTGTATTGGCTAATGTGAAGCGCAACAAGGTGCGTATTTGTGATCCATCGGTAGGTACTAGAGATTATACCTGGCAAGAGGTCAGCCAGCGTTTTACCGGCATCGCACTAGAGCTGACCTCGCGTCAAGAGTTTGGTTCTGAAGTGTCCCAGGTCAACGATAGTTTGACCCTTTGGCAGTTTTGGAAGGGTGCGCATGGTCTAGGTGCGTCCTTGGCACAAATATTTTTTCTTTCGATACTCATCCAGATATTTACGCTAGCGACCCCGTTCTATCTTCAAGTAGTTGTCGATGATGTGTTGATTAAACACGATGTAGATTTGTTAAATGTATTGGCGTTAGGGTTTTTGGTGTTGACGATTATCTCGGTTGTGACCAAAGCAATGCGAGAATTTTCAACCCTGCATCTGGTCAGTCAATTAAATTATCTAATCGGCGATAGCGTGTTTTATCATTTGATTAGGCTGCCGATGTCCTACTTTGAAAAAAGACATATGGGGGATGTTGTCTCGCGCTTCAATTCCCTGAGACCGATACAAGAGTTTATCAGCGGTAGTTTGATCAATGTGGCCATAGACGGCCTTCTTGCACTAACAACCTTTATTCTTATGTTTATCTATTCGCCTACTCTTGCCGGTGTTGCCTTGGTTGGCGTCATTATTTATGCCTTATTTCGTTTTGCCCAATTTCGACCTTTGCGCAACGCTCATCTAGAAGGTATCGCGGCTAAGGCAGAGCAAGACTCTGTATTTATGGAATCTATCCGAGCACTTCAAGGCATTAAATTAAGCGGTAAAGAGAGTGAGAGGCAGAATGCGTGGCGCACTCAATTTGTTGAAGATATTAATGCTGAGGCAAGAATTGGCCGTTTAACCATTTCCTATGAAGTGTCAAACAACATCCTCACCGGGTGTGAATACGTTCTTATTATTTACCTAGGTGCGCAGAATGTCTTGGGTGGTGTCATGACCGTGGGCATGCTCTATGCATTTTTGGCTTATCGAGGACACTTCAGTAGTTCGGTTATTTCGGTCATTAATCAGATCATCCAATACTGGATGATCGGGCTACATCTAGAACGCGTAGCAGATATTACCCAGACAGAAAAGGATGTTGGGGTTGAGTCAGAATCTAC
>QIGT01000089.1 GCA_003230835.1 Gammaproteobacteria bacterium | reverse complement strand
ATCGGCTACATGTGCAGCTTCAAACATTTTTGTGACAATACCAATCATGTCGCCTTCGATGATTTCTGGGCGCCAGATAATCACACAGAAGTTCACCACTTTATCGGCAAAGACATCATCAACTTCCATGCGTTGTTTTGGCCGGCTGTTCTAGATGGTGCAGATTTCCGCCAACCCACACGTCTACACGTACATGGCTTCATCACCGTCAATGGCACCAAGATGTCCAAATCGCGAGGCACATTTATTCTCGCCAAAGACTACTTGAGCCACCTCGACCCGGAATACCTACGCTACTATTACGCAGCAAAATCCAGGGGAACAGCCGAAGACATCGACATCAATATGGAAGATTTCGTACAACGAGTAAATTCTGACTTGGTGGGCAAGGTGGTGAATATCGCAAGTCGTTGTGCTGGCTTTATAACCAAACATTTCGACGGCAAACTGGCCGCCACGCTTGACAATGAAAAGCTGTGGAACTCCTTTGTTACAGCCTCATCAAGCATTGCAGATTATTATGAAGCTGACGATACCAGCAAGGCGGTGCGCGAAATCAGCGCGTTAGCAGACGCGGCTAATCAGTACATTGCTCAACATGAACCTTGGAATTTAATCAAAGATCCTGATCAAAAAGACAAAGTACAACTGGTTTGTACCCAGGCCATCAATCTTTTTCGATTGCTCGCCCTTTATCTCAAGCCAATATTGCCAGCCATGGCAGTGAAGGCCGAGACCTTCTTGCAAGTCGACCCACTGAACTGGGAAAACCACAAAACTCCTTTGTTGGGGCACAAGTTGGCTAAATTCAAACCCATGTTGACCCGCATAGAAATGCAACAAGTGGACAAGATGCTGGCCGCATCGGCGCCATCAGCTGCTAGTGATACGGCCTTAGCAACAGCCCACGCGCAGGGCACACAACCGGCCGAACAGGGTCAATATATCAATATCGACGACTTCACCAAGATCCAATTGAAAGTAGCTAAGATAATTGCCGCAGAGCCGGTGCAAGGCGCAGACAAACTATTGCAGTTGACCTTAGATGTGGGTGATCACCAACGAAAGGTGTTCTCTGGCATCAAACAAGCTTATGACGCCGATCAGTTAGTGGGCAGGTTAACCGTAGTGGTGGCAAACCTCGCGCCTCGAAAAATGCGCTTCGGCGTGTCTGAAGGTATGGTATTGGCGGCAGGTCCTGGCGGCGAAGATATATTTCTTCTATCGGCAGACGATGGCGCCGTAGCGGGCATGGATGTTAAGTAAAATCAAAAGTTAAGGTTCCTCAAGCATGACAGAACTGGCACTTCTACTCATCAGTGCCTTGTTGGTAAACAACTTTGTGCTCGCGCAATTTCTTGGCCTATGCCCCTTTATGGGCATCACCAAGGGTTACGACACGGCCCTTGCAACAGGTCTTGCCACCACCTTTGTGCTTGCGCTTTCAGCAGTGTCGAGCTATTTGCTATATCACGGCATTTTGGTCCCGTTGGGGCTCGAGTATTTGCGCATCATCTTGTTCATCATGGTCATTGCAGGAACGGTGCAGTTGATAGAGTACTACCTGCAAGCAACTTCGCCTGTACTACATCAACTTTTGGGAATCTATCTACCTTTGATCACCAGCAATTGCGCAGTGCTCGGGGTTGCCTTATTGGCTGTCGATCAAGGACTAACGCTTTTACAAACGCTAATCTTTAGCGTCGGTGCCGCGGGCGGGTTCACCCTAGTTATGGTGTTGTTCGGAGCCATGCGTGAAAACTTAATCCACGACGATGTGCCACAACCATTTAGAGGCACACCGCTCGCCTTACTCTCTGCCGGGTTCATGAGCCTCGCCTTTATGGGGTTTCAAGGCGTGTTGTCCTAGTGGACCAACTATGATGAGTGATGCAATGATCACGGTGCCAGCCCTCATCATTGTAACTTTGCTGGGCTTTGCCTTAGTCAATATCTGGCTACAACGGCGGTACCCCATCAACCTTTCCCCGTTGGTTAAAACAATCGACGCTGTATTGCCACAAACTCAATGTGCACAATGCGGATTCCCTGGCTGCCAACCCTATGCCAAGGCGATAGCTGAACAGGGCGAAGAGATCAATTTGTGTCCGCCTGGGGGCCAAGCAACCTATACTGCCATCGCTGCAATCATGGCTGTGGATACATCTACCCCGCCTCTTCCTGCGGCCGAGGTGGGCATCGCCTACATCGATGAAAGTCAGTGTATTGGCTGCACACTGTGCCTACCGCCTTGCCCAGTAGACGCCATAGTGGGCGCGCAAGGTTATATGCATACTGTGGTTCCAATTGAATGTACCGGCTGTGAGTTATGTATCCCCGCATGTCCGGTAGATTGCATCAGTATGCAACTTCCCTCAGTCATCAAAACCAAGCCGAGGCGCCCTCGACATCACGAATCTGAAATCTACCGGGCCTGCCTCCAATGTAATCTGTGCAACCCTGTTTGCCCGGTGCACTTACCTGCCGCACAACTACTAAAAGCTGTGAACGATCATCATAACGATCTGGGCGATCTGGCAGTTGCTTATGGCCTGATGGATTGCATAGATTGCGGTTTGTGCGACCGCGCCTGCCCAAGCGATATTCCTTTGGCGCAAATTTTCCATGGTGCCAAATCTGCTTGGTCTGTGGTTAAAGAACAGCGCTCAAATCAAAATCGCATGAAGCGCAGGTTTGAAGATCATCAACAACGCCTTACACAAGATGCCGAACTAGCCGACTCAAAACGCCAAGCTCGTTTATCCAGCAAACGAACGTGGTCATGAAAACACCTAAAATCATGTATGTGGTGTTGGCCACCCTGCTGCCGGGTATCATAGCCATGACCAGCGTTTGGGGAGTTGGTGTTCTGATCAACGTGATACTGCTGTCAGCCTGTTGCGTTGCCATCGAACTCGCTTGCCTGGCTTTACGCGGCACTGGATCAATGGAAAGTTTGCTCTTTCATCTAAGCGACGGTTCTGCGCTGGTCACCGCCTGGCTTATCGCTATTTGCATACCTCCCTTTTCCGGGATGGATAGCCTTGGTCTGATACTGGTAGCGGCGGTTGCCGCCATTGCCATGGCTAAACATGCTTATGGAGGACTGGGAAGAAACATTTTCAACCCAGCCATGGTCGGCTATGCAGTGGTATTGATATCCTACCCGGCAGCATTAGGCACTTGGCCACCCCTTACAGAAGCATCGACTGGGCAATCACTTGATGCATTAAGTGGCGCCACCTTGTTAAGTGAGTATCGCTTTCGTACCGGCCTAACCGAGAGTGAGTTTTCTGCCAGGTTTGCAACCTCCATTGCACAGCAACAAACCATTGCCGCCGCTTTTGCATTGGGTGGTGGCGTGTTGCTGTACCTCAAGCTTGTCGCATGGCGTATCCCCTTAGCGATACTCATCAGCGTTGGCATCTGCGCCATGTTTGGCTATGACTCAGGTTCTTCATTTGGCCACGGATCGGCATGGTTTCATTGGACCAACGGCGGTTTGATTGCGGCCGCTTTCTTCATCGCTACCGATCCGGTAACCCACCCCAACTCACCACGGGATCAAATCATATTCGGCGTCATTGTAGGCGTGATAATCTACATTATTAGAACCTTTGGGGCTTTCCCCGATGGCATCGCCTTTGCCATTTTGTTCGCAAATTGTACCACCCCAATGCTCAATCGGCTTAAAATGCCCGCGTCCCATGTACACAGTTAGGTCTCTGTTCATGTTGAGTATTGTCGCAGCACTGTGTGGGCTCATGTTGGTTGCGACCAAGGCGTTCACCGCCGAACAAATTGCAAGCAATCACCACAGTTACGCACTCAAAACCATCGAGCATTTGTTGCAACAAGAAGTGCCTGCTACTTTCTCCTTAACAGATCTACCTTATGGCGAGTGCGATAACTACATTGTGAATCAAATCAGCGCAGCCGGTTATGTTGGCGAAATACAATACCTGACCGTGTGGCGAGCACAGCAAGACACACTCTCAATGCGGGTTGTACGACATTCTGAAACCCCCGGAATTGGTGACTTCATTGATCATCAACGATCGCCTTGGATCACCCAGTTTGACTTCGAATCTGCACAAGCATTTACCACCCTTGACGGTGTCAGCGGAGCAACCGTGACCAGCAATAGTGTCAGAAGAGCCGCCATAGGCGCACTTAAGACAAAGGATATTTATTGTGGGTGAGCCAAAAACGAAACAAACAAGAACGTTTTCTGATGGGGTACTGAAACGCAATCCTGCTTGGATTCAACTGCTGGGTTTGTGCCCACTTTTGGCCGTGAGTACAACTGTTGTTAACGCGCTAGGGCTCGCACTAGCGAGCACTTTTGTGGTGGTGGGTAGCAATGTGTGCATTTCCCTGTTAAGGAAATTTATCCTACAAAACGCCCGCCTAGCCGTATTTGTACTGGTTATAGCCTCATTCACCACCATAGCCACGCTACTCTTAGAAGCCTATGCATTTGCCCTTTATATGAAAATCGCTCTATTTGTACAGATCATTGTGACCAACTGTATGATTCTCGGTCGTGCGGAGAGCTTTGCTAGCCGACAAAGTGTTGGCAAAACATTTCTAGACGCTCTAGGCACCGCTGTGGGTTTCTCTATCGCATTGATTGGATTAGGCGGCATTCGAGAAATACTCAGCCAAGGAACACTACTCGCGGGTGCCGAGCTACTGTTCGGTAGCGCAGCAAAAGGCTGGACCATTACACTCACAGACGGCGGATTGTGGCCCCTAGCAGGTTTTGCCCCAGGGGCATTCATAGTCGCTGGTTTGCTATTTGCATTGGTGAAATCATTGGGCCGCGCCAGTACCGAACAGCCGCCTATGCAACTGAAGGGAGAGAGTTGATGAACGCCACAAAACGGCAACAGATATTTCTACGTCTGCGCGATGTTGAACCTAAGCCAACTACAGAATTGCAGTACAACTCGCCTTTCGAACTACTCATTGCCGTCATCTTGTCAGCCCAGGCTACAGATGTCAGTGTAAACAAGGCAACCAAACCACTCTATGCAATCGCCAATACACCTGAAAAAATTCATGCCTTGGGTTTGACCAAACTAAAGAACTATATAAAGACTATCGGTCTATTTAATACCAAGGCAGCCAACGTCCGCAAGACTTGCAAAATGCTCATCGATGAACATCAAAGCAGGGTACCCGATGACCGCGAAAGCCTAGAAAAACTACCCGGTGTGGGGCGCAAAACCGCCAACGTTATTCTAAACACTGCCTTTGGACATCCCACCATTGCTGTGGACACACATATCTACCGTGTCTCCAATCGAACCAAGATCGCACCAGGCAAAAACGTCCGCCAGGTTGAAGACAAGTTGCTGAGGGTAGTCGCAGACGAATTCAAACAAGACGCCCATCACTGGCTGATCTTACATGGTCGATATGTTTGCGTAGCCAGAAAGCCTAGATGTGGCGCGTGTGTGATTGAAGACTTATGCGAATTTAAGGATAAGACTGATGGCTAGAGCACAAGGGAGCTTACAAATCTACCAACTCAACTTCGTCCAACGCACAGTTTAGAAACTGTCCGCCCACTTGTTTGAAGCGAGCAGCACCATCGGTGGCCAAATAGAGTGTTTGGCCTTGCTTAGCATCTGATAGCAAGTCATCGACTAGCAAATTATCTTTTAACAAACTATTTGTTAGCAAATTAAGGGTTTTCAATTTTTCAGCCACTACGGCCGCGGTGGTGGCCGCCGAGTCTACTACCGTTACAGTAGAGGAAATCTCTGCCAAAGCTTGGGAAAAAACCGGGAAGTGAGTACACCCTAATAGAAATACACAGGGGCCTTTTTGCAAAAACCCTCTAATGTCATGGGCCAAAATGTCTCTCGTTAGGTTCGCATCTCTATTCCCCATTTCCGCCAATGTCACCCACAACGGACAAGCACGTCCAAATATTCTAATTTGTGGAGCGAGCTTGGTGATGGCCTTTTGGTATGCACCGCTGCTGATGGTACTTTCAGTGGCCAATACCACCACACTGGTGCCAATGGCCGCAATGCTCGCGGCGTGCACCGCAGCAATGGCACCTGGCTCTACCACCCCATAAACGGGTAACGGCGCAAAGCGTTTTTGTAACGCTGGCAAGGCGATGCCAGAGGCGGTATTGCACGCAACAACCAATGCTTTGATGCCTCGTGCCACCAATGCGGACGCAGCTTGTTCGGCATACTTTATGACGGTTTCTCGAGTTTTCGTGCCGTAAGGCAGACGAGCGGTGTCACCGAGATAGATAAAGTGTTCTTGCGGTAAGCTAGAATGTAAAGCCGACAAAACCGTCAGGCCACCCATCCCAGAATCAAACACGCCGATGGGTAAGTTGGAAGTTTGCTGCATCAACCCATGTTACGCATACAATGCGCAGACGCAACGTTGGTTGTCTATTTCTTCAACCAGCTAAGGACACTCTTCTTCGGCTTGGTCTCACATATCACCGGTCTTGCAGCAACAGGTCTGTCGACCTGAATGTTCTTATACTGATCTCGCTGGGAGCGTAGCTCTCTTATCTTTTTCTCGATCAGCAAATCTTCTTTGCGTTTTTGCTTATGGGCGTGTTCAAGATCTACTCCACAACGAGCACATTTGCTGGCATCCAACTGCATATGTCCACAGCGCGGACACTCAAGGTGTGCGGCGGTAATGTCACGTAGCGTTTGGTCTGGGCCACTTTTTGCATCAATGCCTTTGAAACCCAGCGGCTGACTTTTTGGCGTTAGATCTTTGACACGGCACACCGCACCAAGGTCTGCCAAGCGCTGCTGCCATGCTTGAGCCTGTTCTTGATCTAGCTGGCTTCTAATCACCACCGTTCGACCACTGAACAGTTGTTTTGCTTTGCGTTCATCAAGACCCAGTTCCCGAGCAAGATTTTCGCGCACGTGGGCGACTTGGGCTTGTTCAGCCACCTCGCCGTTAAACAAAATTTGATAGTTCGCCATCTTTACGGTCCCAGCCTTAGGGTCTCTCGTGTCCGGCTCGTAAAGTTAGGAGAAGTCTTGCCTACTAAGAATAGTCACGTCCTATTTTTGCGCCTAGGCGAAGTCGTAACGCATTTAGCTTGATGAAACCACCCGCATCTCTCTGGTCGTAGGCCCCTTGGTCGTCTTCAAAAGTCACTACATCGGCGTCATACAAGCTGTCAGAATGCGAACTACGTCCCACTACTGATACTGAGCCCTTATACAACTTGAGACTAACGGTTCCATTCACAGGTTTCTGTGACTCATCAATCAAAGCCTGCATGACCTTACGTTCTGGTGACCACCAATAGCCGTTATAGATCATTCTGGCGTACCGAGGCATGAGTTCATCCTTCAAATGCCCAACTTCGCGATCTAGCGTAATCGACTCTATCGCACGATGCCCTTTCAGTAGAATCGTGCCACCCGGGGTTTCATAACAGCCTCGAGATTTCATTCCGACGTAGCGGTTTTCGACAATGTCACTGCGCCCGATGCCGTGAGCGCCACCACGCTGGTTTAGCCTGCGCAGAATTGTGGCTGCAGACATGGTCTGGCCATCTAACGCTACCGGGTCTCCTTGGGCGTACTCAATTTCGATCATATCTGCTTGGTCGGGGGCATCTTCCGGCGCCACACTCCAGCGCCACATATCATCGTCCGCAGGTTTCGCAGGATCTTCTAAGCCGCCACCCTCATAGGATATGTGGAGCAAGTTCGCATCCATAGAATATGGTGATTTATCACCACGCCGGTAGTCCACTGGAATTTGGTGTTTTTCGCAAAAATCCATTAACGCTTCACGGGAGTTTAAATCCCACTCTCTCCAGGGTGCGATGACTTGAATATCTGGGTCTAAAGCGTAGGCGCCTAGCTCGTATCGCACCTGATCGTTACCTTTGCCGGTAGATCCATGAGACACGGCCTGAGCTTGCGTTTCCTGGGCAATTTCCACCAATCGCTTAGTGATGAGAGGCCGGGCAATGCTGGTACCCAACAGGTACTCACCTTCATATAGTGTGTTGGCACGAAACATCGGAAATACGTAATTGGCGACAAAGTCTTCCGTCAAGTCTTCGATGTAAATTTGCTGTACACCCATGGCTTGCGCCTTTTCTCGAGCAGGTTCCACCTCTTCACCCTGCCCAATATCGGCGGTAAAGGTAATCACTTCTGCGGCATAGGTTTCCTGCAACCACCGACAAATGACAGAGGTATCCAAACCTCCTGAATACGCCAACACAATTTTCATTTTTTCTGACATGTATAAACCTGCACGCGAGCTTAACTAGTTTCTGTCCCAAAAGTTGGGGGCGCCATCATAGGCGACGCAGGTAAAGTTGCAATTATTTTTATAGGCACACGAGCTGCAAGCCTCTGATCAAGTCTCAAAAGCTCAGAGGTTCGCTAGCGTTGTAAACGTACGGTGGTTCTTCGATTGCGTCTTTTACCGTCAACCGATTGGTTGCTGGCAATGGGATACTGTGCGCCGTGATAGCGCACCACTATTTTTTGCCCGGTTAAACCTTGGCTGCGCAAATACTGCTCCACACTCTGGGCACGCCGTTTCGCCAACTGGTGATTGGCTCTCTCATCGCCGGTGGAATCTGTATGCCCATCGACAAAGATGGTTTGGATAGCTGCGTCTGCCTTAACGTACCCAACCAACCCATTTAGCGTTTGTTCCGACTCCGCCGCCAAAGCGTGGATGTCAACTGCGTAATTCACCCGGGTGCGAGAAACATGAGCCCAAGACACATCGACGGCACTTTGTGCGCACTTCAAATACTCACCTAACCCAGGACGCAGTCCTTGCGCTCGCATCAACAAATACAAGCTGGCTGGGTCTCGAACTTTGGTGGGCCCACCTAAAGTCACGTCAAAGCCTTCTCCCAGGGCAAGCAACATGGCGGTCGCCAAAGGCTCCCGCACGATTACCCCGCCGTCAACAATGTGATAGCCATGGCCCATCTCAATTTCAGTAGGGTGTTGAGGGTGCCACTCTGGCGTCTTTTTGCTAACCGCCAACGTAGTAGTGGTCGCAAAGAAATCTTTGCGACTTTGAAACTCAAAAGATAAAGGTGATGTGGCGTTGGAGACGAATCGAGCTTCACCATATTCAGCCACAGTTAAAGCCAACTCGCAGAATCCAGAGTGTTGACGAGCCTGCCAATCTGTCTCCCATGAAGAGTTGAGTACCAACTGCGTTTGCGTACTGTGAGACCATGCCGTAACCCATGGCAACCACCACGATAAAACGACTATGGAAACCACAGCTAAAGGCTTCCACAAAGTAGCTAAAGGCTTCCACAAAGTAGCTAAAGGCTTCCACAAAAAAAGTTTTTTAGAGAATTCCACCTAGAGTGTAGCGGCTGCAGTGCAAACATCTTGAATAGCAGATTCCAAATTTCTAGGTCGCTATCGCATCTGCTAAGATAGCAGGATGGAACTAAATCAACGTTTTCGTGGATATCTCCCAGTGGTCGTAGATTTCGAAACGGGTGGCTTCGACGCAGTTAACAACCCACTTCTTGAAGTCGCCTGTGTGATGCTTGATTGGGAAGAAGACCAGCTTGTCATCGACCAACACCATGCATGGAGTGTAGATCCATTCAAGGGATCTAACATAGATCCTGCCAGTTTAAAGGTGACGGGTATTGATGTGGACGATCCAATGCGTGGCGCTCAGGACGAAAAACTGGTGCTCGGCGATTTCTTCAAATTGATTCGGACCGCAATGAAACGGCATCGCTGCCAACGCGCAATTCTAGTGGCACACAACGCTTCTTTTGACCAAGGGTTCTTAAACGCTGCCTGCGCACGTGCCGAACTCAAGCGCAACCCATTTCACCCGTTTACTACCTTAGATACCGCAACCTTGGCAGCCTTAGCCTATGGACACACGGTTTTAAGTGAAGCTTGTCGTCGTGCCAACTTAGAATTTGATGCTAGCAAAGCACACAACGCCGCCTATGATGCTGATCGCACTGCAGAGCTTTTTTGCAACATTGTGAATACCTGGGGTGACGCCACGGGACTTCCAGGCTAGTCACCTACGCCAGCTAAACTTTAGTTAGTCTGGCTACGCAGAGGTTGCCTCTAATAGGGTTTGTAACTCACCCGCTTCGAACATCTCGGTGACAATATCGCAACCTCCCACCAACTCTCCGCCCACCCACAATTGCGGAAAGGTTGGCCAGTTGGCGTATTCAGGCATCGTCGAACGAATATCTGGATTACTGAGTATGTCGACATAGGCGAAACGCTGCCCGCAAGCCACCATGCACTCAATGGTTTGCGCAGAAAACCCACATTGAGGCGCTTGGGGAGAACCCTTCATGTACAAGATGATCGGGTTTTCACTGATTTGTTGCTTAATTTGCTGATGAACTAGTTGTTTAGCATCGTCAGGTTGGACGTCAGACATAGCCAATCTCTCAATCTATTTGGTTGATATTGTAGCGCTTTAAGTAAAAATTGCTTATACCTTTGCGCATTAGCAAAATAACCAAAGTTAAGATAATCAATTCATGTCAACGCCACCCAACTCGCACAATTTTGACCAAGTCATTTCCCGAGCGTCGACCCACAGTACCAAGTGGAGTAAATTCGCAGCAGATGTCTTGCCCATGTGGGTGGCAGATATGGACTTCGCAGCGCCACCTTTCATACTGGACGCGCTAAAGCGCCGGATCGACCATCCGATCTTAGGTTATACCGACCGTCCAGCATCACTCAATGAAGCATTCCAGGGCTGGCTTGACTATCATTTCGGTTGGGAAATTCACGATAGCTGGCAAGTTTGGCTTCCGGGCGTGGTACCCGCACTGAATCTTGCCTGCCAAATCCTCGAAGCCGGCTGCGAAATCATCATTCCAACTCCGGTATATCACCCATTCTTGGCATTGGCTAAAAATGCCAGCCTCAAAGAAGTACGCGTACCCATGCGCCAGGTTGATGGCCATTGGACAATGGACTTCGACACCTTGCAGGCATCGGTGACGCCACGTAGCCGTATGATGCTGATATGCAATCCGCAGAATCCAACCGGCCGCTGTTACAATGAAGCAGAGCTACATGAGCTTGCGTCCTTTGTGATCAACAACAACTTGATACTGGTCAGCGATGAAATTCATTGCAACATTATCCTCGGCACCAACGCCCAACATCATCCTATCTCAGCATTGGTACCCGAGCTACTTGAGCGAACCATTTCGCTGTATTCAGCCTCCAAAGTCTATAACATTCCTGGTGTGAGCAGCGCTGTGGCAGTGATCGGCGATGCATCCTTGCGTGCGCGCTTTATTAACGCCCGCAAGGGCCTGGTCCCTGGAATTGGACCATTGGGCTTGATCGCCGCAGAGTGTGCATTTCATGATCGCTCAAACTGGATACCAGAACTAACACAATATCTACGCGGCAATCTGGAGTATCTTCGAGAGCAACTCGGCAACAGGCTAGCCCCTCTAGAAGGTACATATTTAGCTTGGATAAACGTTGCAGACCAGCAGCTCGAAAATACCGAGGCGCATTTCGCCCATCACGGCTTAGGCATATCTCCAGGGGTGCAGTTTGGTGAAGCAAGCCACATACGGTTAAACTTTGGTTGTCCGCGCAGCACACTGGAAGAAGGCTTACGGCGTTTTAAGCTAGCTTTGCAAGAGTAAATACGCACATCCACCAGTTGAACACAGCGACACGGTTTAGTATGGTTCGCGGTTCAATAGACAGGCGGCACATTTGCTGCCTGTCGTGTTTTTGGGGTACTAAAAATATAGTTGCTGCGTCATGAATCAAAATAAAGCACAAGCAGAGAAACAGGTAAAAAATCACCTGATGAATACCTACGCACGCCTACCGGTGTCCTTTGTCAGCGGTTCTGGCGCGTACCTAGAAGATGAGGACGGCAAGCAGTACCTCGACGGACTGACCGGTTTGGCCGTGGTCGGGTTGGGTCACGCACACCCCGCTGTGGCCCAGGCACTATCCGAGCAGTCGCGCACGCTGACACATACCTCAAATCTTTACGAAATCCCTTTGCAGACTCGCCTCGCAACCAGGCTTTGCGATGTATCGGGTATGGAAAAGGTGTTTTTTGCAAATTCCGGCGCTGAAGCCAACGAAGCAGCAATTAAGCTTGCTCGCCTCAAAGGCAACCGAGCCAATCTAAAGAACCCTGCCGTGTTGGTCATGGACGGTAGTTTCCATGGCCGCACCATGGCAACACTTACCGCGACAGGTAATCGCAAAGTGCATGCAGGCTTCGAACCCTTATTATCCGGGTTTGCACGTGCACCCTTCAATGACATTGCTGCAGTCCAACAAATCGCAGCAAACAATCCAGATGTCGTGGCATTGTTGGTCGAGCCCGTATTGGGTGAAGGCGGCATCGTCATACCTGATCCCGGCTATCTAGAAGCGTTACGAAAAATATGTGATGACTACGGCTGGTTGATGATGCTAGACGAAATTCAAACGGGTAATGGTCGTACCGGAAAGTACTTCGCCTACCAACACACCAGTTGCGTACCTGACGTTGTTACCACGGCCAAAGGTCTGGGCAATGGCATGCCTATCGGCGTATGCCTTGCACGCGGCGAAGCGGCAGAGCTTTTTGTGCCCGGCAATCACGGCTCGACATTTGGCGGCAATCCACTTGCTTGCGCGGCTGGCAATGCCGTACTTGATGTCATCGAAAAGGAAAACTTGTGTGAGCGCGCAGCATCGCTGGGTGAACGTATGCTCAGCAAATTTAACCACACTTTAGCAGGAAGTAATCGCGTCAAGGAAATTCGCGGCTTTGGTCTTATGTTGGCCATTGAGCTAAACCAAGACGTACCCGACTTGGTGACTGACGGCTTAGCCGCCGGCGTGCTGGTCAATGTGACACAAGGCAATATTGTCAGGCTGCTACCCCCCCTCACCTTAACTGACGCTGAAGCTGACCAGCTGGCCGACATGGTCATCGCCTTAATTCAGTCCTAGCCTATACCTCTGCGGGGTTCATAAGATGTCAAAACAGGATTTCCTGTCACTACTCGATTTTTCCGTCGAAGACCTCGACTATCTCATCAAGCGCGGTCAACGCTTTCGTACGATGCACGCCGAAGGGCAAATTTATCGCCCCTTAGTGGGTAAGACTGGTGCCTTGATTTTGCAGATGAACAGTACCAGAACCCGGGTGGCCTTCGAAGCAGGCTTTGCGCAAATGGGTGGGCACACCATTTTCCTTGGCAACCATGACAGTCAGCTTGGTCGCGGCGAGCCAATTCCAGATTTCGCCAAGGTCATATCTGAGATGGTCGACGTGGTGATGATCCGCACCCTTAATCAAGAAGATATCGAGTCTCTCGCACACCATGCCAGCATTCCAGTAGTCAACGCCATGAGTAGCCTGCTGCATCCATGCCAACTGTTAGCAGACATCCAGACCTTTGAGGAAATGCGAGGTTCTATTAGTGGCAGCACGGTCGCTTTCATCGGTGATGGCTACAACATGTGTCACTCCTACATCAATGCGGCTCGACAATGGGGCTTCAAATTGAAAATCGCGTGCCCCAAGGGTTATGAACCCAATGCCGACATTCTGGCCAGTACCAACAATGCACAAATCGTCGACTCAGCGCAGGATGCCGTAACCGATGCGGATCTAGTCATCACCGACGTCTGGTCTTCCATGGGACACGAAGGTCAAGAAGGGGATCGACGCTGCGTGTTCGGCAACTACCAAGTGAACGAAGCCCTGCTAGATAAAGCCAATAAAGACGTCTTGTTTATGCACTGCCTGCCGGCACATCGCGGCGAAGAGATCAGTGAAACCTTGTTCGACGATCCACGTTCAGTCGTTTGGGTCGAAGCGGGCAATCGCCTTCACAGTCAAAAAGCGTTGTTAGAATTTCTGTTGCTTGGTCGAGTCGAATAATCGCGCGCCCGCACCTAAACCGATACGCGCAGTTCCTCTAGCAAGCTCGGCTTGCTGATCTCATAGCCTTGAGCATAGTCGACCCCGATCTCGCGCAATAGCGACAATATTTCTTTGTTCTCTACATATTCTGCAACCGTCTTCTTGCCCATGTAGTGACCGATTTCGTTGATCGACTTCACCACCGCATAATCTGCGGGGTTTTGCGCGATATCCTTAACAAATACACCATCGATTTTTACATAGTCTACCGGCAAGTTACGCAGATAGGAGTATGAGGACAGTCCAGTGCCAAAATCATCCAAAGAAAAACTACAGCCGATGATACGCATACGATTCATAAAATCGACGGCATTGTCTAAGTTGGCGATGGCTGCCGTTTCAGTAATTTCAAAAGTCACCTTGCCTGTTGGCGCTTGAGTCTTGCCAAACTGCTCAAGCACAAAGTCTGGGAAGGTATTGTCGTTAACCGAATGACCAGAAACGTTAATGGCAAAGCCACCGAAGCTATCTAACATGCCTCGATTTTCTGCCATCCACTCCAACACATTACGAATCACCCACCTATCGATGGTAGTCATGCGATTGTAAGTTTCTGCTGCATTGATCAGCTCGGTGGGTGCAACCACATCTCCTAACTCATCAAGCATGGTTAAAAGCACTTCATAGTGCACATCGTGAGCTGATTTGTTATCGCCTATAGGCTCGATTTTTTGACAGTTCAGCACCAGCCGATCATCTTCTAGGGCTTGGTCTAGCTGAGTAACCCATTCCATAGCACCATGACGTTTAATCATGCGCTGATCACCAAGCTCGTATTCCTGCACACGGTTACGTCCGGCATCTTTTGCAGAAAAACAGGCTTCGTCCGCATGCTGCATGAGCGCATCCACGCTTGCAGTACTCTGATCTATAAACACTAAGCCCATACTGGCAGTAATGTTGTACGCCCTACCTTCCCATTCAAACTTGATTTCTCGGATGGCGTCCAACACTTGCGTGGCGGTGTTGCGAGCATCTGCAGATTCAATATCTTCTAACAACAAACCAAACTCATCTCCACCTAAGCGGGCAAGCTTTTGGTTATCTGCTGAGAAAGTCGTCGACAATTTGTCGCCAACGACTTTGAGCATTTCATCTCCAGCACGATGTCCGCTGGTATTATTAACAATTTTGAATTGGTCCAAGTCCAGATACAGCAAAGCGTGTTGACCACCACTGGCTTTGGCTTGAGAAAGGGCTAAATCTGTTGCACGCTCAAATTCTTTTCGATTCATGAGTTGCGTCAAATCATCATGACTGGCTTGGAACGCAAGTTGGCTGTGCATATTTTCCAACATGCGCTGAGAGGCACGTTCCATCAATGGCAAGTCGTAGTCGTCTAGCAAAGTAATACGACCTTGGAAGAGATCGTCTGCCATTTCTTGCAGACTGCGTTCAAGGCTTTTAACCCCTTTGCGGTTAACCAACACAAAAGCAGCGCCTTCATCTGCAACGAAGGCGACGGACAAGATGAGTGGGCGACCTGCACGATCAGACGCAGCCAACCATTCTCCTACTTTAATGCGCTTCGCACGCTCTACCGCTTGCTCCCAATTGTTCAACACCTGACCATCTTCGGAATCAATCTGTGGATCGAGTTCTGGTAACAAGCCTGTCAAACCGAGTAACTCTTCGATGGTTTCTTCTGCAACTTGGGTAGTTTTAACCTCCGTCTTAGCGCCGGTGGTGTCACCCACAAGCGCACTCGACATGCGCATAATCAAAGGCGTGCGTTTGCTCGGGTCGAAAGAAATACTATTCAGTCCTGCAACTACACGTCTAAGTAATTTTTCTGGCTCTAAGTAGTCGGCAGCTTGTTCATCTATTTCACCTTTCAGCTGGCCGTGAACTTGGTCAATCAGCGCCAGTTGATCACGCCACTCATTGCTCTCGGGGCCATGCCGTAGATGAGTGTGCACAAGTAAATTCCGCCAGCCGGGATTAAGTAGCTCAACCAATAGCTCAGGAACTTCTCTACCACCGATGCGTGTGCGTACCTCATGTACTACTCGTCTGCGTGCACGCGCTAATTTTTGTTGGCCTTCACTGGCACGTACTGTTCGTTCAACGTTGCCGCGATAAGTTTTTGCCTGCCGATCAATCAGGGGATGCAGTTCATCGACCACTTCGGAAAATATTTCCGGATTGTCGTCATAGTCTTTAACAACGCGTTGTAACAGCTCATCTACCCGTCGGCCCACCTCACGATCAATACCGTCACGCGTATCTTTGGCGTTGCCTAAGCGCGCCAGTTGGTTAAGCATTTGTACTGCACTGTGAGGATTGTCTGCATCACTGCTGAGGAATTCGGGTTCTTTGGCTGCTAGTTTGTTTAATGTAATCTCTAAACGCTGCACCCAATCTCGAACACCTGGGGTGATGAGCTGATCTTCTGACAGCGAGTTAACCAGGCCTTCCATCACTTCTAGGGTGTCAAAGTCTTCTTCAGTCAGGCCCAAACGATCCCCATGACGGTCTTGCAATACATCAAGCAGTCGTGAACGTAAGCCACTATCCCCTACAGGTTCGTCACCCATCTCTGATTGAATAGAACTCAGCGCATCAACGATGTCGCTATTTCTGAACAGTTGATGTGGCGCACTACCTGAAGGCGCTAGACCTCGAACCCTCGGCTTACCAAGCACTTCTTGGGTGCGACGACCAATACCTAGAATAGAACGTGCTGTTTGATAGGCGGGACTGGCGACACCCGCAGGTAGGAACGGATTGTGGTCTACGCTGCCCTGACTGATACCGTCTGCCGCCATCGCAACATCACGCATGGCCTGATCCATGTCTTGATAGTCTGCTGGGGCAATACTCACCCCCGCTCTATTGCGAATGGTATATTTCGGCTGGAGTGCTTCACGCAATTCTTCTAATGCGGGAAAATGACCGCTGTCTTCAAACAATGTCGCTAACGCGCTGTATAATCCAGTCAGACCTTTATGCAGCTCTACCTCGAATAAGGCCGATAGTTCTTTACGTGTATCGGCTCGGAGCAATAGAGGTTTTTGCGCATCGTCATAAGCCCAGCAGAAGGCCGCAGGACCTACGGGAATAACATCCTTATGCCCCCAAGGTTTGGCCAACAATCCAAATTGTGCTCGCATGTCTAACAATGCGTCTTTAAAGCGGCCTTCCGACTTAGAAATGAGCTCAGCAACCACCAACCATTCTTCAAACTGTTGGGTGTCCACCAGCTCTAACTTAGTCGTGTTGCCCGATTCGCGTTTGCGTCGCCGCTCTAGTACCGCATCAAGATCTGAGACCTTTTCGATCTGTTGTAAAACTGCTCGCACGAACCCGGATGATATTTCTTCCGAACCTTTCTCTAAAGCATCTAAGGCTTCAAAATAGCGCGTTTGAACCGCGTTGGTGCCTGCATCGCGTGCCTTAATTAGCATATTGTCGCATGCGTTTTGTACAAAGTTGGAGATCAAGCGCGAGGCTGTGCGTTGGGTTACGGCACGAATGCGAAGTAAAAGTTTGTCAGCAGAATCAGCTGAGATACGAGGGTCTCTAAAATCTACCGGCTCTCGATTGGCTTTGCCTTTACCTTTGCCTTTTTGTTGGGCTTTGAACACCCCCGTGCCACCATCCACTTGGGAAGGCGTCAGTTCTTCAATCTCAGGCTCTGGTAAATCTTGTGGGGCAACGGTGCCTACCGCAACGGCAAAGTCTACTAAGGACTTAAAGGCGCGCTCTTCTAAACCGCTCTCAAAACAAACCCCCAGGCCGTTGCCACCATCCATGACCCTGGCAATTTTTGCTTGGGTGCGATAATGCTCTTGGCCTTGGGGTGTGGCGACGGTGAAATGTAGGGCAACAAGGTCACCAGCTTTGGCATCTGCGCCGGTGGCTTGTAGAGATCGTGAACCGCCGCCACCAGCAAGCAGCATACCCTCTTCGCAAAAATCGCGAATAGAGCACAACCACGACCGTCCTTCGGCTGGGTGCACCAGTGCCGACAGCGCAATGGGTTGTCTTGTATGTTTACGACGATTCAAATGCGTGTCACTCGCTGTGTCATCCGTTTACACAATAACTGAGTCAATTTTCCAGCGACGACCATAACCCATCTACAGGATTTCCGAAACACACCTTGCACCGCCGATAGCAATGATTGGCAGACGATGTGTGATTCAGCACACATTTTACCTGTTGGAACCGATTACGAGCTAGTTACTACCCTGTCACGACCTGCCCGTTTAGCGTGATAAAGAGCGCGATCAGCCCGATTGAGCAAATCGTCAACGTGCTCTGCTAACCTATAGGGTGTAACGCCGATGGATACCGTCATCGCAAACTGACTATCGGTACCTGGAATAGAAACCGCCTTGGTTCGTTCTCGCAGACGATTTGATACCTGAGTGGCAGCTATATCATCTGCGTCGACTAACACCAAAACAAACTCCTCACCGCCAATGCGCGCCACATAATCTACCGAGCGAACGACACTTGTAGCCAGTTCAGCGAATCGTTTTAGCGCAGCATCACCAACAGCGTGACCATACTTGTCATTTATCTGTTTGAAGTGGTCGAGATCGCAGTAGCACAACGTAAATTTCTGCTGTCCTCTATCAGCGAGTGCTTTTTGGCGAGCTAGCACTTCCAAAATATAACGCCGGTTGTGCACCCCAGTCACTTCGTCTTTTAATGCCATTTCTTGTAAACGTCCCATCACTTTTCGGAGTGCGATGTTGCGTTCCTGCAAATCGTCGCGGAGACGAATAGACTCCCAAGAAAGCAACAAACCGGCGCCCAGCAAAAGCACAAATATCGCACCGCTTAGAGTTTCAAATTGAACATCTACTATCGTATAGGTCACCAAACTTAGATTGCATAATCCGTAGCCGAGCCAAGTGATGAGGCAAATCCATCCAATTTGCGCGCGACTTAGATGCAAAGCGGCATAGAAGATCCCGAATACTGGCACTACCAGCATGGCCAGTCTAAGCGGGTGGGGTACAAGAACGGCCATGGCGACAACCCCCAAATTGCACCACACTGTGGTGTACAGAACCAAAGAATCACTGTGTATTTCGAATGCTCGAGAGAATACGGTCGATGGCAAAAACACCAGCGCCAACAAACCCAAAACCCAGATCACCGTGAGCTGTATAAAGGCGTTTTCAGCAGCATACACGTACCCATAACGCACTAACCCAAAGGAAAATGCGACATACACGGCTAACCCGACCAGCAGCACCATAGGACGCATGTAACGGGGATAAAATTGGGTCTGTACTTGCATCCGTATATGATAAGAAAACTATGTCTACAAGGTCCCCTAGATCTGTAACGAATGTGTAACCCAAATGAGCAGGATGCAAACGAACACCCTGCTTACGCTACAAATCTATTACGACAGGGCTTGCTGCACAGCGTGTTGATAACCCTGCAACAATTTTGCCCGGCGAGATGCTTCTATTTTTGGTTCGAACTTTCGATCAAGCTGCCAAGCGTTGCCAATTTCCGCCAGTCCTGGGTAAAGTCCAATACCTACACCTGCCAATATCGCTGCGCCTAAAGCGGTGGTTTCGACATTTTTTGGTCGCTCGACGCAGACGTCCAAAATATCGGCTAAGAACTGGCAGAGACTGTCATTCACCACCATGCCTCCATCTACCCTTAGGTACTCGACCGTAGCCCCATCACTGTCCATCGCTTGCAGCAAAGCATGAGTCTGAAAGACCACACTTTGGAGAAACGCTGTCACCACCTGATCGCGGTTGCTGTCTAAGGTGAGACCCGTAATTAGACCGCGAGAATGAGGCTGCCAATACGGTGCGCCAAGGCCTGTGAATGCTGGCACGACATATACACCCCCAGCGTCACCTTGAGTGCGAGCATACGCAGCCTCAGTATCACTGGCCTGTTTGATCAAGCCAAGCTGATCTCGCAGCCACTTAATGGCGACACCAGCAACAAAGATACTGCCCTCTAGGGCGTACGTCACCTCACCATTCACTCGATAAGCCACCGTGGTGAGCAACTTTTGTGTCGAGCGAATGGCAGTGCCGCCAGTATTTGTCATCACGAAGCAACCGGTACCGTAGGTACTCTTGCTCATACCTTGATCGAAACAACCCTGGCCCACTAAGGCGGCTTGTTGATCTCCCGCCACACCGGTGATTGGAATTTCTGCGCCAAACCACTGCGCACTAGCGACGCCAAAGTCTGCTGCACTATCAAGTACTTGAGGCATGATCTCGGCAGGGATAGAAAAGTAATCTAAAAGATGACGGTCCCATTGCTGTGCATGAATATCGAACAACTGCGTACGACTGGCATTGGTCGCATCCGTGTAGTGGTGTGCACCTTGGGTTAACCGCCAGATTAAAAAACTGTCGATGGTTCCAAAACACAGATCTCCCGCTTCGGCAGCGCCTTGAGCACCTTCGACATTGGCCAGTAGCCACTCAAGTTTGGTACTAGAAAAATAAGGGTCGACCAGTAAGCCCGTGGTCGTGGCGATGAGTTCATCTATCGCTGTGGTCGCCCCTTGACTTTGTTCTACCATTTCAATGCAGCGCTGAGCCGTGCGTCTGTCTTGCCAAACGATGGCATTATAAATGCACTGGCCTGTATGTTTGTCCCACAACAGTGTGGTTTCACGTTGGTTGGTGATGCCGATAGCGGCTATCTGTGCTGCATCAATACCGAGCTGGGCAATGACATCGCGACCGACCCCAACTATCGATTGCCAGAGGTCCTCTGGGACCTGTTCCACCCATCCATCTGCCGGTAAAACCAACTCAATAGGCGCAGATGCCACCCCCAAGGGCTCACCCTGTTGATTATAGATAATGGCACGACTGCTGGAAGTGCCCTGGTCTAGGGCCATGATATAGCTCAAATTCGACTCCTATCGATGCACCAATAAATTTGGCACGTTGAGGCCTAAAAAGTACACTAAAGTGACCTTTTTATCGTCAACAAAGAGCCTCGCATTCCATACCCAATTACCCACAGGTTATCCACAGACAAAACCTTGCATAAACCCAAATAACCCATTATCTTGTATGACCCGCTACAAAAAAACCTATATGTAGGGGTTTTAAAGTTAGACCAAGTCAATTTATTTGATAGAAATCTAGCCTTTTTAGAGGCATTTAGAGCATTATGAACACCACATAGGGCAAATAACGCAAATAGAGCAAAATTTCGACGATCTCATCACCTAACCCCTGCAAATGGATTCACGAGAATTATAAAGTGCCACAGGAACCGCACATTAGGGCTCGAAGTACCCCGAATGCCGGGAGTACCAGGAGTACCAATGTATAAGGATTCAATCGGCAAGGGCACACGGACAAGAGCACCAGGGCAAGCTCAAACTCTCTCTCTCTCTTATACAAAACTAAAAGAACAAAACTAAAAGAACAAACCTAAAAATACAAACCTAAAAAATCCAAACAAAGAGGCGCACATAACATTTGCGCACACATAAAGGCCATAACCAACTCATGCAAACAGATAGGCAAACTGACAGGCAAACAGACAGCCAACAGACAGACCAACACGCCACCATGGAACAAACCATCGAGGCAACTACGCAGTTATCACCTTCGTTGACAGCCACCGCCCCGGGACAGCTAAAAGTAATCAAACGTAATGGTACCGTGGTGTCTTATACCGATGACAAAATCGCCGTAGCCATTACCAAGGCCTTCTTGGCTGTAGAGGGTGGCACGGCTGCAGCATCACCTCGAATTCGCGAACTGGTTGCCAGCCTCGCAGCACAAATATCAGGCATCTTTGCCCGACGCCTACCCTCTGGCGGCACCCTACATATAGAAGACGTGCAGGACCAAGTTGAATTGGCCCTCATGCGATCTGGTGAGCACAAAGTCGCTCGCTCTTACGTCCTTTACCGTGACGAGCGTGCGCGGGCTCGTGCCGACAAGATCGGTGATGTTGTTCAAGAGACTGGGTCGCTTATTAGCGTATTGCACAACGACGGCAGCACAGCACCCCTCGATATACATCGTCTACGCACCATCATCAACGAGGCCTGTGACGGGTTAAAGGATGTAGATGCGGAACGCATTATTTCGGAATCGCTGAACAATATGTACGACGGCATTTCTGCAAAAGATGTGGGTACATCTATTCTCATTACCGCCCGCACCTTGGTCGAAGAAGAACCAAACTATACCTTCGTTACGTCACGACTGTTGTTAGACGTATTGAGACGAGAATCACTCACCTTCCTAGATGTGTTTGGCACCGGCAAAGAACAAAGCGCCACACAATCACAGATGGTTGAAGCTTATCCCATCGCCTTAACAAACTTCATCATCAAAGGTATTGAGTTAGAGTTATTAGATCCTGCTTTACGCAACTATGACCTAGACCAGCTTGGTGCTGCCTTGAAACCCGGGAGAGATCTACAGTTTACCTATTTGGGGCTGCAAACCCTTTATGATCGTTATTTTATTCACAGCAATGACGTCCGCTTAGAATTACCACAAATATTTTTTATGCGGGTTGCCATGGGGCTGGCGGCACAGGAAGACGACCCCAATAGCCGCGCCATAGAATTTTATAACCTGCTGTCGTCATTCGACTACATGAGCTCAACCCCAACACTGTTCAACGCAGGCACCTTACGCCCGCAGTTATCGTCTTGCTTCCTAACCACAGTGCCAGACAATTTGGATGGCATCTATGGCGCCATCCATGACAATGCCATGCTCTCCAAATGGGCGGGCGGTCTAGGTAACGATTGGACTCCGGTGCGATCTTTGGGTTCATACATCAAAGGCACCAATGGTAAATCTCAAGGCATAGTACCCTTTCTAAAAGTCGTTAATGATACCGCGGTGGCAGTCAATCAAGGCGGCAAACGCAAAGGTGCGGTATGTGCATACCTTGAAACCTGGCACATGGACATTGAAGAGTTTCTAGAGCTTCGCAAAAACACGGGTGATGATCGACGTCGTACCCACGACATGAATACCGCCAACTGGATCCCTGACCTGTTCATGAAACGTGTTAGCGAAGATGGTGATTGGACCCTGTTTTCACCCAGCGAAACGCCAGACCTACACGACCTTTATGGGCATGCTTTTGAAACACGCTACGAAGCTTATGAAGCACAAGCACACGCTGGCGAGATCAAACTATTTAAAACAATTAAAGCCCTCGAGCTTTGGCGCAAAATGATTTCTATGTTGTTTGAAACAGGACACCCATGGATCACATTCAAAGACGCGTGCAACATCCGTTCACCGCAACAGCATATTGGTGTAGTGCACTCTTCAAACTTGTGCACTGAAATCACACTCAATACATCCAAAGAAGAAATCGCCGTTTGTAATTTAGGCTCGGTCAACTTGGTGAATCACATTGAGAATGGCAAGCTCAATATGAAAAAATTGAAGAAGACCATTCGAACAGCCGTACGCATGTTAGACGATGTCATCGACATCAATTACTACTCTGTTCCACAAGCTCGTCATTCGAACATGCAGCATCGGCCCGTGGGGTTAGGGTTGATGGGTTTTCAAGACGCACTGTATAAACTCGGCCTGTCTTACGCGTCCAACGCAGCGGTGGAATTTGCAGACCAATCGATGGAAGCGATTAGCTACTACGCCATTGACGCCTCTAGCAGATTAGCCAAAGAGCGGGGTTCATATGCGACCTATGAAGGTTCTCTGTGGAGCAGGGGTATATTACCCATCGACTCCTTAGCCATGCTACAAAAAGAGCGCGGTGCGCAATACTTAGAGGTCAATCTCGACACCACCCTAGATTGGCAGAAGCTGCGCAGCAAAGTAAAAAGCCGTGGTATGCGCAACTCTAACGTGATGGCTATAGCGCCCACAGCAACCATTGCAAACATTACCGGCGTATCTCAATCAATCGAGCCCACCTACCAAAACCTATACGTTAAATCTAACCTCTCGGGAGAGTTTACCGTGGTAAACCCATACATGGTTCATGACCTTAAAGCGGCAGGTCTGTGGGACAAGGTGATGGTCAACGATCTGAAATACTACGACGGCAGCCTGCAGGCCGTCGAACGTATACCCACAGACATCAAGCTTAGATATGCCACCGCGTTTGAAGTTGAACCGCGATGGTTGGTCGACGCCGCCAGCCGGCGCCAAAAGTGGATCGATCAAGCTCAATCTTTAAACCTATATATTGCTGGTGCATCGGGTAAGAAGTTAGACATCACCTACCGTATGGCGTGGTTGAGAGGGTTGAAAACGACGTACTACTTACGTGCGCTAAGTGCCACAAGTACTGAGAAATCTACTTTAGATCGCAGCACACTCAATGCGGTGTCGTCCGACATGGGCACTCAACCCACAAAAGCGGCAGCTCTACCGTTGGCCTGCTCCATTGATGAACCAGACTGCGAAGCCTGTCAGTAAGCCGCTTATTAAAGGAGAAACATGATGTTAAGTTGGGAAGACTACAGCGAAGATGCCACATTAAACCCGCTGACTGCCGCGGAAGCACCCACCATATTGGAAGAGCCTTCTGCACTAAAAGCACAACCAGAACCCCTACCACAAGAGCAAATAGAGCCGGCCCCTATTGCTGCAGCCACTATTGAAACAGCGGCACAGCTTGCGATACCAGCAGAGAAAGAAAGCTACCAACGAGTGACGGTAGATCAAAAAGCCATGATCAATTGCCGCGCTGATCTAAATCAGCTGGTGCCATTTAAGTATGACTGGGCATGGCAAAAGTACCTCGACGGTTGTGCCAATCACTGGATGCCCCAAGAAGTGAACATGACAGCGGACATTGCATTGTGGAAGTCTGAAGACGGACTCAGCGCAGATGAACGCACCATCGTGAAACGCAATCTTGGTTTCTTTTCAACCGCTGACTCCTTAGTTGCAAACAACCTGGTGCTGGCGATATACCGCCTCATCACTAACCCTGAGTGTCGCCAATACATATTACGCCAAGCATTCGAAGAGGCCATTCATACACATGCCTACCAATACTGCATAGAGTCGCTCGGCATGGATGAGGGCGAGATCTTCAATATGTACCACGAAGTACCTTGCGTGGCAGATAAGGCATTTTGGGCATTGAAATACACCAACGAACTTTCAGACCCAAGCTTTACTACCGGCACGTTAGAAACAGACAAAGCGTTACTGAAGAATTTAATTGCCTACTATTGCGTTTTAGAGGGCATCTTCTTTTATTGTGGGTTCACTCAGATATTGTCCATGGGACGTCGTAACAAAATGACAGGTACGGCAGAACAATTTCAGTACATTCTTCGTGACGAATCAATGCACGTGAATTTCGGTATAGATGTTATCAATCAGATTAAACTAGAGAACCCGCGCTTGTGGGATGAACAGATGCAATCTCTAGCACGCGAGATGATTTTAGATGGTACACGACTGGAAGTTGCCTATGCTCGAGACACCATGCCGCGCGGCGTACTCGGCATGAATGCCAACATGATGGAAGAGTATCTACAATTCATCGCCAATCGCAGAATGGCTCAAATAGGTTTATCTGAACCTTTCCAGGGAGCCAAAAACCCCTTCCCTTGGATGTCCGAAATTATGGACTTAAAGAAAGAGAAAAACTTTTTCGAAACGCGAGTAACAGAATACCAAACTGGCGGCGCGCTTAGCTGGGAATAAGAAATTCACACCTAAAATAGAAAAAGCCCCCTCTTGGGGGTTTTTTTTGCCTTCAAGATAAGTTATTCCTACATCACTGCAATCAGGGAGAATGATCTTGAATCAGCTAGGCCAACACTTCGACACATTGATACGCTATTTGAGCATTACCTTGTTAGTCGCCTTCAGCGCTGCTGGCTCTGCTGAAAATCTGGACACTGACGCGAGCTATGATGTTGCCGGGCTACAATATCCCGCAGAGATCGTCGTAGATGAGTGGGGTATACCGCACATTTATGCCAACGATCACTACGATGTGTTTTTTGTACAAGGCTTTAATGCAGCACGTGACCGATTGTGGCAACTTGATATCTGGCGTAAACGCGGCTTAGGGCAACTGGCCGAATCCTTTGGTCCTTCCTACATCAAGCAAGATACCGCCACGCGATTATTTCTGTATCGCAAGGACATGTATTCTGAGTGGCTAGCCTACGGCAACGACGCAAAACGCATTGCACAAGCATTCGCGGCGGGCATCAATGCGTTCATCAACATCACTCAACAACACAAAAACTTACTGCCTCCCGAATTTAGCCTTTTAGACTATACGCCAGACTATTGGCACGCCGACGATATCGTACGTATACGCAGTAATGGCTTATGGCGCAACGTCATCCAAGAAGTCTGGCGTGCACAGTTGGCGTGCACCGACCAGTTGAAGTTAGCCGCTCGCTGGAAGCAACTCGAACCTACTTGGGAAACAAAAGTACCTGCTGGCTTAGATCCTTGCCTGGTTACCGAAGACGTTCTAGATATGTACAAGCTGGCCAAGGCACCAGTGACCTTTGCAGCCGCCGAAGTAGGATCAAAAAAAGCTGCCGCGACAAGTAAGGTGGTTTCAGGGCAAGTACTGGCCCTGCAGGATGAGTTCTACCACACCCTAGGCAGCAACAACTGGGTCGTGACCGGAGACAGAACCAACACCGGACGACCCATACTCGCTGACGACCCCCATCGTGGGCACGCTACGCCATCACTACGCTACATCGCCCACTTAAATGGCCCTGGCATCAATGTCATCGGCGCCGGCGAACCTGCACTACCTGGAATATCAATCGGTCACAACGAACGCATTGCATTCGGATTAACCATTTTTCCTATCGATCAAGAAGACCTCTACGTCTACGAAAAGCGCGACTCCGGCTACATATACAAAGGCCGAACCGAGCCCTTTATCTTGGTAAACGAGTCAATTAAGGTGCGAAATGCGCCTGAACATTCGGTGCAGCTCAAATTTACCCGCCACGGTCCGGTTGTGGCGGAGACGCCAACCCATGCATTCGTAGTTGTTGCAGCATGGCTAGAACCAGGAATGTCACCCTATTTCGGCAGCATCGAATATATGCGCGCACAAAATTATCGAGAATTTGTTAGTGCCTTAAACCGCTGGGGTGCACCATCGGAAAACCAAGTGTACGCCGATATAGATGGCAACATTGCCTATAAACCCGCAGGCCGATTTCCGATAAGACCAAACTGGGACGGTCTTTTACCTGTTCCAGGAGATGGCCGCTATGAGTGGCAGGGCTATTTCGACATGGATGTGCTGCCAGAAGAATATAATCCCAAAAGAGGCTATACCGGCACCGCAAATTCCATGAACCTACCAACCGACTATCCAATTGACAAATATAAAATTGGTTTTGAGTGGTCGAGCCCATGGCGCTACCGTCGGCTTTGGGAGTATTTGGCTGACAGTTCAACACACACAATGAAAGACTCGCTTGATTTACAGCGAGATTACGAATCTGTTCTTGCACGCGAGCTGCTCAGCTCACTGTCTGAATTACCTGCCGATACCGGTGGTAATTTACTCCAACAATGGGACCATCGTCTGAGCGTAGACTCGCCGGCTGCGGCATTGTGGAACGTTTGGTA
>QIGT01000286.1 GCA_003230835.1 Gammaproteobacteria bacterium | reverse complement strand
AATCTTCTGCAAACGCTAAGCCACTCGACATCCGCAACAACTGATCCATGGTGATGTCTTTACGGGCGTCTGCTTGCCATTCAGGCACCGCAGCCGGTTGGTATAGGTCGAGTTTGCCCATACCCACCAATATCCCCACCAAAGCATGGGTAACGCTTTTGGCCATAGACCAGGAATACTGCATATATAAAGCGTTAGCGCCGGCGTCGTAACGCTCAAACACCAACTCTCCCGCGCGTATGACCAAAAGAGCGTAGGTCACCCCTTGTTGGGGTTCTAAACTAAACAACAAATCGGCCTGCGCAGTAACCTCTGCACTTGCAATTCCGCGTGGCCAATCATCAGTTGGCCAAAACTGCCCGCCAAGTTGTGGCGAAAGAGGTGGCAAATCAGCGGCAATAGATTCGGGTTTAAACATAACGAGCCAACCACCTGGTGATGCAAACTGCCAATTCTACAGGGTTAGCACAACTTGCGCGCGCAACCACACCATCAACAGGCCATCGAATACCTGCGAAATTTATATTATCCTTCCGCTGGGTTGAGGAATCTGTCTACTCGGACAAAAAGGGAAACACTAATGGCTACAACACAAACCGCTGCCTGCGCGGGCCCAGGTTATGCCTCTCCACAAGAGGCCATCAAAGCCCCGCGTGAAAAAATTGCCTACACACTATGTATCTACACTGGCACCGGCGTCGAAAAGCCCGACTATCTTGCCACCATCGATGTCGATGAAAACAGCCCCGAATACGGCCAGGTGATCCATCGCACAGAAATGCCCATTGTTGGCGATGAGCTCCATCACATGGGGTGGAATGCCTGTTCATCGTGTAACACTGACGCCAGCATGTCTCGCCAATATCTCATAATTCCAGGTGTTCGCACCTCAAATTTCTACATTGTCGATACTGCCACCGACCCGCGCAAACCCACCTTGTTTAAAACCATAGATGGCGAACAGATCAAGAAGCAAACCAACCTCTCGGCCCCACACACGGTGCATTGCCTGGGCGCAGACATCATCATCTCCATGCTGGGTGACGCCGACGGCAACGCCCCGGGTGGGTTCCTACATTTGAATAAAGAGTTTGAGATTGTCGGTCGTTGGGAAAACGACATCACCGGTATGAACTACAACTATGACTTTTGGTACCAGCCGCGCCACAACATGATGGTCTCCACTGAGTGGGCCGCCCCCAATACCTTTATGCCAGGTTTTGATCTTGACGACGTGGGCAAAGGCAAGTACGGGCAGAGTATCCATTTTTGGGATTTCAAAAACAAAAGTATAGAAAAGACCGTTGATCTTGGCGAAGAAGGCATGATTCCACTGGAGGTGCGCTGGCACCATGACCCAAACTCTACTCATGGTTTTCTCGGTGCAACTTTATCATCCAACATTTTCCACTGGTTCAAGGATGATAAAGGCGAAGTAGTCATTGAAAAGATCATCGATGTCGACACCGTCGATGTTGAAAGCTTTCCAGTGCCCATGCCAGGTTTGATCACCGATATCCTAGTTTCCATGGATGACAAATACCTCTATTTTTCAAACTGGTTACACGGTGACCTTCGTCAATACGACATTACCGACCCGTCCAACCCGGTGTTAACCGGACAAGTTTGGATTGGCGGCCTATTGGGTAAGGCACCCGTCATCAATGGTAGAGTGGTAGCGGGTGCTCCACAAATGATCCAGCTTTCACTGGATGGCAAGCGGATGTTCGTGACCACATCTTTATTTTCTACCTGGGACAATCAATTTTATCCGGATATGAAAGAGGCTGGGGGTGTCATGTTGATTGTTGATTGTGATGTCGACAACGGCGGCATGGCCATTCGCAACAACTTCCTCGTCGACTTCGGCAAGGAACCCAACGGCCCCTCACGCGCTCACGAAACCCGCTATCCGGGTGGTGACTGCTCCTCTGACATCTGGGTTTAGGCCGCGCGTGCGAAAGCACAAAGTCATATTAAAAAATCGCGGTAATTTGACCTTCGAGGTGGGTGAAGACGAGGCGATCATCGATGTTGTTGAGGCAGCCGGCTATGTCTTACCTGTCGGTTGTCGCTACGGGGGTTGCATCACCTGCGCAGCAAAAATGCTAGCCGGTAGTGTTCGCCAGCCTCGCGGCACAGCGTTGAACAAACGCCAAAGCCAACACGGTTATGTGCTGCTTTGTGTGGCTCGACCCAACGCCAATTGTGTATTTGAAGTAGGGGTCGAAAGCCATGACACGCTGTATATCAATCCGTTTGCAGTAGCTAGGCCTCAGGTTTTCCCCGCTGGTGTTGAGATATTTTAGGACGACCTAAGCTACTGCGGCTCTGCTTAAATAACGCTTGCATACGACGATGGAGATGCAAAGTATCGGCGCGAACATGGCAGTCGTTGCTTTGAACTTATGCAACTTTGTGCTATCCATTTACCAAACAGTACCGAGACTATCTTGTGAATTCAAAAACCCAACTCAACGAGACACTTACCCAAACGACTCTGAGTGGCTTACTTGCCATGCAAGGCATAGAAAAGCCCGTGCAAGTTGATTTTACCGGGGGTGATATTTGCCTCGAAAGCCCCTTTTACTGCGGCGAAGCAGCAAGCTCGGTGCTGGCGGCTCAAACGCTATTGGCAGCCCAACTGTGCAAGTTAGGTGGCAAAGACACGATCAACGAAGTGGCCATCAATACTCGACTCGCCGAAGCTTCACTGGTCAGCTTCGCCTTACAGTCGTTTACTGACCAAGACAAAGCCCCATCTACGCGTTTGCCCCCTGAAGAGCGCACCCCTGCCGCCGGTTTTTTTACCTGCCAAGACGGCCGCGTTATTTACATACATTCAAGCTTTCCTGATTATCCACAGCATTCCGATGCGATCTTACAATTGTTGGGTGTGCCGGCTGACCGCACAGCGGTGAGCAACGCCGTGGCAAAGTTACCAGCACGGGAACTTGAAGAAAGAATTGCTCACGCCGGTTTATGTGGGGCTATGGTACGAACCACTACCGAATGGGATGAGTCGACAGCAGGCCAATTATTGGCAGCCGTACCGGTTGTTGAGTTGATCAAAATTACCGATGGCAACTCCCATCAATTTTTATCTTCCGCTGACCGGCCGCTTGCCAACTTAAAAGTGTTGGATCTAACCCGGGTGCTGGCAGGGCCTGTTTGCGCGCGTAGTTTAAGCGGTTTTGGCGCTGACGTTTTACATATTCGAGGCAAAGGTTTACCTAATGTGGAAGCTTTTGTGACAGACACTGGCATTGGCAAAAAGTCGGCCTATCTAAATTTAAAAAGTGAGAATGATCGCGATGCGCTGCGGGGTCTAGTTAAACAAAGTCATGTGTTTTCCCAGGGTTATCGATCAGGTGTTATGGAAAGGCTTGGTTTTGGCGTTGAACAAGTTGCTGAGCTAAACCCAGATATCATTTATGTCTCCATTAATTGTTATGGTCATCAAGGGCAATGGTGCCAACAACCAGGCTGGGAACAACTGGCTCAAGTGGTAACAGGCATGGCAACGCATCAAGGCAACTATCACCAAGACGGCGCGGGTTTAACAAAGCCAGCACTGCAACCCTCCGCGCTTAACGACTACACCACAGGATACCTTGCAGCGTTAGGCGTCATGATGGCAAAAAGGCGACAGGTGTTAGAGGGAGGTGGATATTGGGTACGAGTTTCACTGTGCCGCACCGCCATGTGGGTACAACAGTTGGGTTGCCGAGACTTTCCCGTTCAAGCGCGAATGCCTCAGCCGGCAGAATTGCAAAGTTGGTATCAAAGGTTCGATACGGCCTGGGGCGAGCTTGCCGCGCTCAGCCCGGCGATCCGCATGAATGGTTCCGCCCTACAATGGCCGGCCCCGCCAGTGCCGCTTGGCACTCATGGAGCCAGTTTTTCTACATAAAGACTTGTTAGTTACCTTCTATTTCTCACTTTTGTGCAGTCATACACAGCTTTAAACGCTGAAAACTGGCACCCTGAACTACGCCGACAGATGCCAACGGGCCTTTCGCTACTATTGCACCTTGCGCGAGTTCGGCTACACTAGTTTCGCAACCTTAGGCAATAACTTGTAGTTTATTTTGAAATCCCACAATTTACATAGCCAAACTACACGCGTACGCGGTGTTGGGAGTCTATTTGTGGTGTTGTGGCTTAACCTGGTGTTGCAACCCTGCGCCATGGCCTTCTCCCCTTCAGCGAACGAGATGCCCGATTGTCCAAACTGTCCGCCGGCTCACGAGCATTCACAACATGTACAAGACGTTAGTCCTACCGACATTAGTTCTAGCAAAGGACTGCCGTGTGCGGCTGATATGTCCGATTGTGAGGTGTCCGGCGAGGCAAACTACGACCGGCGTACCGACCAACTCAATTTAGCAGACTATTCCAACGATTTTGCACCACTGCTGGTTGCAACGGTGTTGCCGGCCCACGAGCCTCAATATGCCGTTACAACAAAACAGTTGCCCTCTAAAGAACCTCCGCCGGGCAAACCTATCCCCCTAAACATGCTGCACTGCGTGTATTTGAACTAACGACCTCTTCGCTATAAACCGCTTTTTGATGGTAATTAGAGAAGGAGATCGTTTTGATGGCGTACTTTTGCGGACGCACCCTTTGGGTACATATAAGAAACCGAGTTAGCTGCAACACTCCGCAGCAGATGACGGCGCTTGTTTTACTGGTTGTAAACCTCATTTTTGCTGTAACAGCTACAGCACAGCAAACTTCCGCATTGACACTTGCCGAAGCAGAAGAGATTGCACTTGAACGTGAACCTGGACAAGTGGCTTATGTCGCCCGTGCCAAAGCCCTAGTTGATCAGTCGGTCGCCGCCGGCCAGCTTGCTGATCCGCAGTTGCGAATGGGTGTTGCTAATTTCCCGCTCGAGTCCGGTGGCTTTACCACCGAAGGTATGAGCCAAATACAACTGGGCATTCGCCAGGCTTTTCCACCTGGCAAAACCCGAGCGGAGCGTACAAGCCAGTTTCGCTCGCAAGCACTGGAGATGACAGAAAACGCCAACGCTCGTGGTCGCGACGTGCTCACAGCCGTACGCGATGCCTGGCTGGAAACCTATTATTGGCACCAGGCAATTCAGCTACTGACTGAATCTCGACCCTTTTTCGATGACCTGGTGACCATTACTCGATCTTTGTATGCCGTTGGCAGCAAAGATCAACAAGATGTGCTTCGTGCTGAACTAGAATTAAGCCGGCTCGAAGACCGCTTGATCGAAACCAATAGGTACCGAAGTCAAGCCCGTGCACGACTGTCACGATGGGTCGGCGCAGCATCTAATCGCCCCCTGGCAACCCAGTTACCCAGCTGGCAACAATTACCGACGGTTGAAGTCATGCGAACGTCTCTGGTGACCCATCCATCTTTGAGCGCCGCAAGTGCACGAATTGATGTGCGTCGTGCAGGTGTCAACTTAGCAAAAGAAAGCTACAAACCCGGCTGGGCGTTAGACCTCGGCTACGGTTACCGAGACGGCACGCTGCCCAATGGCACCCCACGTTCAGATTTTATCAGTTTAGCCGTCACCGTCGACATTCCACTGTTCCGTAAAAACCGCCAAGATCGTTCTCTGGCCGCCGCTCACAACGAGCGCGATGCGGCCATCGAATCCAAAGATGAATTACTGCGTAGGCTAAACAGCCAATTAGACGCAGAGTACGCACGCTGGCAGGACCTCTTGCGTCGCATACAACTATATGAACGGCTCATTCTCGCCCAAGCCAAAGATCAGTCGAATGCGGCTTTGGCCGCATATCAAAGCGAAGCAGGCGATTTTGCTGATGTGATGCGCGGCTATGTTGATGACCTTGATATTCGGCTCGACCACATACGCCTACAGATTGAACACGCGCAAAGTTATGCCGTGCTTGCCAACCTTGGAGATCTACCCCGATGAAAAGTGTACCAAAAACAATTGTGCTGATTGCGCTGAGCCTGGTTGTTGGCGTTGGCATTGGGTATTCGTGGCCACATGGCGAAGGCACGATGAACCAAGCAGCCACAGACGAAAACAAAATCTTGTATTACAAAGCACCTATGGACCCAAACTATCGCCGCGATAGCCCGGGCAAATCCCCGATGGGCATGGACCTAGTGCCAGTGTATGCCAGTGACGCAGACATGGATGACACAGGCGTGGTGTCTATTAATCCCCGAATCATCAGCAATCTTGGCGTGCGCACAGAAGCCGCAGAATTTGGCTCGTTATCTCGGCGTATAGAAACCGTTGGCTACATCAGTTACGACGAAGACACCCTACATCAGATCAGCACCCGTGTTTCTGGCTGGATAGAAAAACTTGCCACTAAGGCCACGGGTGATCCCATCAAGCGCGGACAAGTTCTATTTGAACTGTATTCACCGATGCTGGTTAATGCCCAGGAAGAATACCTGGCGGCATTAAAAAGCAGTAACACAGCACTGCATAAAGCCTCGGGTGAACGGCTAGTAGCCTTAGGTTTTACAAATAAAGAAATCACTCGGCTAAATAGCCAACGCAGCGTCGAACAGAGAATTAAAGTGTACGCACAATCCGACGGCGTTGTTGCCCACCTGGGCGTACGCCAAGGAAGCTACATCACTCCAGCTACCGAGGTTATGTCGATCGCAAAACTTGATCGCGTGTGGATACTGGCCGAAGTATTTGAGCGACAAGCGGCCTGGGTACAACCGGGACAAAAGGCTTCAGTTGAGTTGGGCTATCTACCCGGCAAGCGTTGGCACGGTACCGTCGACTACATATATCCAGAACTGGACCCCGTTACCCGTACTTTAAAAGTTCGACTGCGCTTCGATAATTCAGACCAAACACTAAAGCCCAACATGTTTACTCGGGTGGTAATTTTCGATAACAAAACCTCACCGTCGATCCATGTGCCACTACAGGCGTTGATTCGGGGAGGGTCTGTCGATCGCCTTGTTTTAGCACTGGGTGATGGACGCTTTCGCTCGGTAGCTGTGCAAGTGGGTATCGAGTCTGGTAATCGAGTAGAGATTTTGGCTGGGATATCTGCGGACGATAAAGTGGTGACTTCGGGCCAATTTCTTATTGACTCAGAATCGAACGTTGACAGCGCCCTGGCGCGGATGGAGCAAGACTCAAATGCGGATCACCAGCACCATGCCATGGATACTTCACCGTGATCGCTAAACTCATTCTCTGGTCAATTGATAACCGGGTCTTAGTTCTGATCGCAACAGCACTGCTGGTTGCCGGCGGTTTGTATTCCGTAAAACAAACGCCGATTGATGCTCTCCCAGATTTGTCAGACGTACAGGTTATCATCAAAACCTCATTTCCAGGTCAGGCACCTCGGGTGGTTGAAGATCAAGTCACCTACCCCCTGACCACAGCCATGTTGTCTGTGCCAAAAGCGGTCACGGTTCGCGGTTATTCTTTTTTTGGAGACTCCTACGTCTATGTCATTTTCGAAGACGGCACAGATTTGTATTGGGCGCGCTCTCGCGTGTTGGAGTATCTCAGCCAGGTTGCTGGGCAGTTGCCAGATAGCGCCAAACCCGCCCTGGGGCCCGACGCTACAGGGGTAGGTTGGATTTACGAATACGCATTGGTTGATCGCACCGGTCAGCATGATCTTGCCCAACTGCGCAGCATCCAAGATTGGTTTTTAAAGTACGAACTACAAACCGTCCCTGGGGTAGCCGAAGTTGCGACCATTGGCGGCATGGTGCGTCAGTATCAGGTAGTGGTCGATCCAGACAAGTTGCGTAGCTTTGGTATTCCTCTTGCAAAAGTGAAACAGGCGATTCAATCAGGTAACCAAGAAGCGGGCGGTTCCGTTATCGAAATGGGTGAAGCAGAGTACATGGTCCGCGCAACAGGTTACCTGCAGAGCCTAGAAGACATTGCGACCGTACCCTTAGGTGTCACCAGCAACGGCACCCCCATTGTGGTTTCCGATATTGCTGACTTGCGCATAGGACCGCAGATGAGGCGCGGCATTGCCGAGTTGAACGGTGAAGGCGAGGTGGTAGGTGCGGTGATCATCATGCGCTGGGGCGAAAACGCTGCTAAAACAATTGATGCAGTTAAACAACGACTGACAGAATTGTCTCGGAGCTTACCCGATGGTGTTGAAATTGTAACAACTTACGATCGTTCATCTCTGATCAAGCGAGCCATACAAACTTTACAAGGCAAACTACTGCAAGAGTTTTTGGTGGTGGCTTTAGTGTGTGCCGTATTTTTGTTTCACCTGCGCTCTGCAGCGGTGGTGATTTTAAGCTTGCCCGTGGGAATTCTTGCAGCCTTTATAGTGATGAAGCTGCAAGGGTTAAACGCCAACATCATGTCCTTGGGTGGTATAGCCATCGCCATTGGCGCCATGGTCGATGCAGCAATTGTCATGATTGAGAATATGCATAAGCACATCGAGAAAGAGCCTCTTACTGATGAAAATCGTTGGCGCATTGTCGGTAAAGCGGCGAGCGAGGTTGGGCCACCGCTGTTTTTTGCTCTGTTAATTATTACCCTTAGCTTTCTTCCAGTATTTACACTCGAAGCCCAGGAAGGGCGGATGTTTGCGCCGCTGGCGTTTACCAAAACTTACGCCATGGCAGCGGCTGCAATATTGTCCATTACTTTAGTGCCTGTCCTCATGGGCTATTTTATCCGCGGCAAAATAACCCCGGAACACAAAAACCCCATTAATCGCGGTTTGATTGCTGCCTATCGACCCGTGATAGAAGCTGTCATCCATTTTCCCAAGTCAACCCTGGTCATCTCCGCCGTTATTTTAGTTGTGGGATTGTGGCCGGCCACACAACTGGGCTCCGAATTCATGCCCCAGCTAGACGAAGGTGATTTGATGTATATGCCCACCACCTACCCTGGGATATCGGTGGATAAGGCGCGTGAGATATTGCAACAAACCGACAAGCTGATTCGTACCATACCGGAAGTTAAAAGCGTGTTCGGTAAAATTGGTCGTGCTGAAACCGCAACAGATCCGGCACCCATGACGATGATCGAAACGGTCATTCAACTAAAGCCACGCGATCAATGGCGAGAAGGCATGACCACTGAGGGTTTACGAGCGGAATTGGATCGCGTTGTGAAATTCCCCGGGCTAACTAACGCATGGGTGATGCCGATTAAGACCCGCATAGACATGTTAGCCACCGGCATCAAGACCCCGGTGGGCATAAAAGTTGCTGGGCCTGATCTTGCGGTCATTGAAAGTATTGGCAAAGATCTTGAACGAGTGCTGGCCAATGTTCCGGGTACAGCGTCGGTGTATTCCGAGCGTGTTGCTGGTGGACGTTACGTTGAAATTGACATCGATCGCAAACGCGCTGCTCGCTACGCGCTGAACATCGATGACGTGCAAGACATTGTGCGCACTGCAATAGGTGGCATCAACATCTCACAAACTGTCGAAGGGCTTGAGCGATACCCCATAAATTTACGCTACCCCCAGCGAGTGCGAAACTCTTTTGAACAACTGCAGTTGCTGCCCATTGTGACACCACAAGGTTCGCGTATTGCGCTTGCCGATATCGCCGACATAAAAATTGTCGATGGTCCCCCGGTCATAAAAAGCGAAAATGCACGCCTCAACGGCTGGACTTATATCGACATCAGTGGGCGTGATCTGGGTTCTTACGTAGCCGAAGCACAGCGCGTCGTTAACGATGGGATAGATCTACCCGCGGGTTATTCGCTTGCATGGTCTGGTCAATATGAATACATGGTTCGAGCCAAAGAACGGTTGTCGGTGGTGGGTCCTGGGACCCTTGCAATTATTGTGTTGCTGTTATTTCTCAACTTCCGCCGTTTTGCCGAAGTGGCCATCATCCTGGGGACCTTGCCCATGGCATTAGTAGGCGGGGTTTGGCTGTTGTATTTGTTGGACTACGATATGTCTGTTGCCGTTGGTGTCGGTTTCATAGCGCTGTCTGGGGTTGCCGTTGAGATCGGTGTGGTGATGTTGGTTTACCTTAACCAGGCGATTCGTCATCACTTAGAACAGGCAAAAGCTGCAAGTCGGGATTTGACGATAAAGGACATCCAACAGGCTGTTATCGACGGTGCATTATTACGCATTCGCCCCATTATAATGACAGTATCTGCCATCATCGCGGGTTTGTTACCCATTATGTTAGGCGGCGGCACAGGCTCTGAGGTGATGCGCCGCATAGCAGCACCAATGGTTGGCGGCATGATCAGCGCAACCATTCTTACGCTAATTGTGATCCCCGCACTATTTTTGCTGTGGCGTAGCCATTCTTTGTTGGGTGGAAACACTCGGCAAGAACATGGGGGCTCAAGTGAAAATTCTACATAATCACTCTTGCAAAATAATCACTCTTGCAAAATAGTCACTCTTGCAAAATAGTCACTCTTGCAAAAGTTGTGGCCTAAACACTGGCATACGAATAAGCCTGTAGGCCTAATTTTTACCTATTACGGGAATGAAATATCAGAAAATCAGACGATGGTATTAACCAGGAGGCACCAGCGCTTCATTTTCTGTTCAATGGCCGCTACAGCCGCCGTATCGTCCGTGATGCCTCTAATATTAAATCAGGTACACCCAAGTACCGACTGCTCTCGCCTCTGCGCGGTAACAATGATCTCTTCAAGCAGTGGCGTACTAACTGGCTGTGCACTACTTTCTTGCGCAGTTACCGGTTGCGGCAAAATGACGTGGTGAAGATCAGACGACGCCTAGTTCTGCATCGCCATCTCAATTGCAAGCGTATCGTCGGACATTGTAAAGCGCGCATCTTCATATGTTGGGGGACCAAACCTACCTTTGGCATTGTTAGACACCGCAAACCCCTCTTTTGGCGCGCCTAAAAAATTCGTGTCCATTTTGTTGTTGGTGTTTGCATCATGGAAAGCAGCCAGCGCGATAGGCGTTGTGGGTAAGTCGGTAAAAGACACTAGCACGTGACCTTGGCTGGCCGGTATCGTGATTGAGGCGATTGGGTCAGACTTGTCTTTAAAAGTTTTTTTAGTATCAAAAACGGATATGACCACTTGCCCTTTGTCCGATTCGATGTTGGTTAAGGTGACTGTTAGATCCGCCGCGTGGGCGCTTGCCACAAACACGCTTGCGCATACTAAGGCGACAAGTACGTAGAATCGACTAACTTTGTATGTCATAAATACCCCGTAATGATAGTGAGAGGCCTACTCTAAGCGCTGGCAGGCAATGCAAGAAATGACTAGTGATTATTCGGGTCATGTCTGTTGTGCATACGGGTCGGTTGTGTGAAGGCTAGCCGTTGACAATACTGGCCGTTATCACCTTTCGAAACCACTGATGGGCAGCGTCGCCGGACATGCGGTCATGCCATGCCATATACACCTGGGCTGTGGGCAATTTAACCGGTGGTGCAAAAGCAAATAGCGGGAACATGCGCACTGCTGACTGCGCTAACGATGTGGGCACGGTCAATATCAAATCTGACTTTGCGCTGACCCAAAGTGCGCCGGCGAAGTCGGGCAGCCTCAATACGATTTGGCGTTTTTTACCTAAGCTCGATAGAGCCGCGTCAACTGGGCCGATGCCTACGCCGTCGGGACTGACGAGGATGTGTTTGCATTGAAGGTACCTTTTGAGCGTCCAGCGTTTGTCGACTACATGGTGGTCTCGTGACGCCAGACATTGCCAGTTTTCGTCGAACAAGTGTTTGCAGCGTGCCCAGCTTAGTTCGATATTGGGTCCAATTAAAAGGTCTACAGAACCATCGTGTAGCTGTTCGGCGGATTTAGCCGTAAGCGGCGTGACGGTCATGGTTGCTCGTGGTGCGCGTTCTCGCATCAGCTCCATGCCTCCGGCCAATGCGGTGACCTGAGCGTAGTCGGCGGTAGCCATGACAAATTCTCGGGTCGTATTAGAGGGGTCAAAGGGTTCGATGGAGGCCATTGCCTGATTAAACGCGGCCAAAGAGTTTTGGATCATCGGAGCAAGGGCCGTGGCCCGCGGCGTGGCTTCCATGCGGTTGCCTACACGCACAAAAAGTTGGTCGTCAAAGGCTTTGCGAAGCTTAGCCAACACGCGGCTCATGCCAGGCTGCGATATGTTGAGTATTGCAGCAGCCCGGGTGACGGATAGAGACTCCATTAGCGCATCGAAAGCGATGAGCAGGTTGAGATCATCTAAACTATTCGTTTTTCGCATAACTTGAATAAGCGTTAGTCATTTGGAGTATGAGTAAACATCGAATAAGGTGGCGGCGTCAACTCAAAGGAGCGTTTTATGGCGTCTTCCAACAATGCTGAGCGAGAAAATAGCAAGCTGGATAATCTACACGTAATTGTCGGTACTGGTCCGCTAGGTCAAGCAGTTAAGAACCTGCTTGTCACCCAGGGGGTAGCAGTGCGTATGGTCAGCAGATCAACCCGTGCACGGTCAGATGGGTCGGTTCAGTATGTTGCTGGCGATGCCAGTGATGCGAACGCGGCAACTCAATTTTGTGGTGGTGCCAGTGTGGTATACAACTGTGCACAACCCCCCTACACACAGTGGAGTAGCTTGTTTCCTCCGATTCAAACCGCGTTGCTCGACGCCACTGCCGCGGCTGGGGCAATTTTTGTATCTGCGGAAAACACCTATATGTATGGTGCTGCCACCGGCGATATGACGGAGTCAATGCCGTATGCACCTAATTCTCGCAAGGGGGTTGTGCGCGCACAATTGGCTGAGCAGGTTGCGGATGCGCATGCATCTGGCAAGGTGCGTACCACGGCGGGTCGCGCGGCAGACTTCTACGGTCCGGGTGTGGTGATGTCGTCATTGGGTGAACGTTTTATTAAACCTATTATTGCGGGCAAAGACGTGGCTGTTTTGGGTGACCCAGACCTTCCCCATACCTATACGTTTATTGAAGATTTTGCGCATGCGCTGGTCACACTGGGAACGCACACCGAAGCCTTGGGTAAGGCTTGGCATGTACCCAGCGCTCCCACGTTGACAACACGTGAACTGGCCAAGATTGCGTATCAGGTGGCGGGAACAAAAGGCAAAGTCAAACGCACGCCGGATTTGATTTTTGCCCTCATGAGTAAGATGTCGCCCATGTTGAAGGAAGTGGCAGAGATGCAGTACCAATTTAAGCAGCCTTTTGTCGTGAACCATTCACGCTACGACAGTGCGTTCGGAGCGCCGGTGACCTCACATGAAACCGCATTGGCCAAAACTGTGCAGTGGTATCATAACCGGTAGCCAATGCGGCAAATGTCACGTAATTCCAGGCAAGCAAAAGGAAATCACGCAAGATGAACGAAGTTGTTGCAGGCAATATGTCCTGGTCTAAGTCAATAATGTGGGGTTTGATGGTTTTCCTGGCACTGGCCGTTGGTGTATACGCCCTGGTTTTTTTCGCGATGCCGCAACTTGGTGCCGCAGAATTTAAAGCCCATTTTGCCAGCATACCCACCTTCTCTAGATTACACATCATACCCAGCGGCATTGCCTTGATTCTGGGTGCTTTTCAATTTCATCCAGGTTTGCGCAGGCGCTGGATTCGTGTGCATCGATTTAGCGGCAGAATATACGTCCTGATGGTGCTAATCGGAGCGATAGGCGGTTTGTTTCTCGCTTGGTATGCGCCAAGAAGTTTTGCCACGCAACTTGGGTTTGGAAGCCTTGCGGTAATTTGGTTTTACTCGGGACTAATGGCTTACCGTGCAATAAGAGCAGGCAACATCAAGTTGCATAGGCAATGGATGATCCGCTCATATGCATTAACACTGGCCGGTGTCACCTTACGCTTGCAATTGGGTGTTTTTCAGGGCTTCTTTGGGCTCGATTTTGATGCATCCTACGATATCGTAGCGTGGTTTTCCTGGGTGCCTAATCTTGTTATTGCGGAATGGTTGTTTATTCAGGCTCGTCTTCAACAATCATGAAGTTGGCTTGCAAGATTTTTTTTCGATGAATTCAGGACACACACTTTTATAGTGAACTATATATCTCAGGTAGGGTACCCTGTGGTGGCTTTGCTCTGTGGGCTAGATGCCTCAGGAATGCTTTTTAGTATTCAGGTAATAGGCAGGATGCTTCGTTGCGAGACGCCCATCAAGAAAAACGGGCTAAGATAACTTCTGCTCCATAACCTGGCTCGACATTCTATTTGAGAGCCAACGCAAAGCCACCATACCAACGACAAAAGTTCCCAGATAAACCGAGACTATAGTGGTGAGATTGTAGGTTGGTAAGACCGGGGCCATAATGGTCAAAATATGAAACGCAAAGAAAATAATCGCTATGTTAAAGAACGCGAGTTCTTTGGGGATTGGGGTGCGCATATCCGGATCAACTATTCTCAGCAACAACAAACCCGTTCCGGTTGATCCACAACAACACCCAAAAGAAGTTAAGGCGCGTTCGACACCCAACTCTTTTAGGCGCCTGCCAAAACCAAAACACAATAAAGCGGTGGTTAGCAGTAGACTCAAACAGACCGCCATTATAGGCACGATAAATTCACTCAGGAAGGCTATTTGTATACTCATGATGGTGGCGGCAACCATTAAGTCCACAGAGCTGCCGGTTATTCTCCGTTGGGTTTCGTTGTCAATCAAGTGCCCCCAACCAAACCGGTTCATTATGGCGCGAATAATCACACACACAATAAGGCCGTGCAGAAAAAACAAATTGTGACTGAATATCAGCCCCATATTGGCGCCAGCAATGTTCCAATTCATGGCTATGGGATGTAGGAAGATTAGATATTGATCCGTTATCAAATAGGCACCACCAAGAATCGCCAGGTGATACACGAAGGTATCAACGTTTCCTGAATGAGTAATCTGCCTACCGGCGGAAACTTGAGAGCTTTTGTCTCTAATGCCGCGCAGAAACTCTGCATCTATTTTGGCGGACTTGTTAGCGTTGAGCCCTTTGGTAATTGCGTAACGGGCTACCGGCACTCCAACAATAAAGGCCACCACAAAGCCAATCGCGGCATAGGTGAGGCCAAAGTTGACCGCGTTGTTAATCCCTAATTCCGATTCCCAGATAGTGCTAAAAGCGAGCGCTTGACCTGGACCCTGAGTAAAGCCGTGAGTTGCCAGGGCGCCAAGGTAAAAAGATAAACTGCCGTCCGTGAACAGGTTATAGGCGAAGATAACGCCAATACCTACCAACGCTTGCATAACCAAGCTCATTATCCACAACACTGAGAACCAGGAGCCTCCAAAAATGACAGAGGTAGAGGCGTCAGGGGCGGAAGCCTCTTTGCCAGTGAGACAAAGAGACATAAAACTCAACGTGAAAAAGTGAAAGGTGAATACCGTGAAATCTTCGCTTTCAAATCCAAGGCTGAAACCAAGAGCAAGGAGTACAAAGCCAATAATGCCCCCCAACAGGCTTGCTGGTACCAAAGAGTTTGCGATGAAACCGATTCTGGCGCGTAATATTGTACCGATAAGAATCATGCTGGCTAAAAAAGCAAAGGCAAGAATACCTGGGAAAGTAGATTCCATAAATCACCCTTTTATTATGGTTCGATTGGTCGACGAGTTTACTCGATCGTAGGTTTGCCTAGTGTCTTATGGCTAACAGTTACATATCGTTAAACATGGCCCGTAATATTGCCATCATTTCATCGATGTGGTTTTTTCAGCAATGAAAGCTGGCGCAGTAATTCCAGAGTCACCGCAAAGGTTTGTGCCGAGAATAGTAACTATAACCGCCATGTTGAGTCTTGTGAAACCCAGGTTGAATCTAGGTCTAGGTAGGGTTGGCCCTCGTCTTGAACGAGCAACCCCGCGCGTTCGAGTTGACGGGTGATACGCAAAACGATTTGGTCGAGAGGGCTTTCCAGCTCAATCTGCATAAGTGCGGGGAGCCTTAGGAATCTGACCTTGCCGAATTTAAAAAAAGCTGCGGAACAACGACAGGAATTTGAAGTCAACTAAGGGGTGGTGGTGTCCATATCATCTGAAAAATTGATACTTGATATGTGTTTGAACTCTGATTCGGTGATTTATGCTTTTTCGTCAATATGTTGATTCCCGGTTTTTAATCGCAATATTTCTTAGCAGTACACTGGTGTACGTAGGTGCTCTAAACCCACCGCAGGCAGTGGCTGAAACAGCACACTCAAATGTCGCTTTACATGATGAGTTTATGCAACTGTCGCAGGGTCCCGACCGCATCATTGCTGACAGGGCTCTGCAACGACTGGACAAAAACTGGTCATCGGCACTTATCCCAATGGCACTGGAGACCATCAATTTTTCTTCTTCAGCTTATATTCGCAATCGTTTAATTCAGATACTGGGGCAAAAAACAGGCGAGAAAGACATCATTAGCTTGGCCAATTGGTATCAGTGGTTGTGGGCTCAGCCAGAAAATTTGTGGCCTGACTATGGCAACTTTAAAGCCTCCCTGTATGGTTTGATTGATCCTAAATTTGAAACTTATTTTCGTGGCCGACAAGCCTCGGCACAAATCAGGTTAGATGAAATTCAATGGGGGGGTGTCGTACAGGATGGCATTCCACCATTACGTAACCCCAAAATGCTGAAAGCATCTGAGGCTGATTATTTGGGTAACGATGATATTGTATTTGGCGTTGAAATTAATGGTGATGTGCGCGCTTATCCTAAGAGGATTTTAGCGTGGCACGAAATGTTTGTCGACACCTTCGGTAAAGGTGCCGATAAGCTGGCCATTGCAGGAGTGTATTGCACATTATGTGGGACCGTGATCATCTACAAAACCCAGCACAAGGGGGTATCACATCAACTAGGTACCAGTGGTTTTCTATATCGCTCCAATAAGTTGATGTACGATAAGGCAACCCAATCGATGTGGAGTACTGTGCGCGGAGAACCCGTGCTTGGCCCCCTGGTTGGCAAAGGTATTGCTCTTGAGCACTTAAGTGTGGTGACCACCACCTGGAAAGAGTGGCAGCGCCGTCACCCAGAGACATTGGTGTTGTCGCTAGATACCGGTCACCGTCGCAACTACGGCGAGGGCGTAGCCTATCGAGACTATTTTTCCACCGACCGGTTGATGTTCAATACACCGTTTTCAGATAAACGTCTGCAGAATAAGCAAGAAGTATTAGCCCTGCGATTTTCTGCAGCTCCGAATCAACAGCTGGCTATTGATACCGATTATTTAATCAAACATCCGGTGTACAGTGATCAAATTGGACAGCAAAAATTTGTGGTTTTAACCGATGCAACAGGTGCTAACCGAGTCTATGACCCAGAGCAGGTTGTTTTTGTTGAATACGATGGCCTAGATACTGCCATTGATAGTACGGGTAAACCGTGGCGTATTAGCGAGCAATCACTCATATCGCCAGACGGGCAAACCCTGGAGCGCTTGCCGTATCATCGGGCTTTCTGGTTTGGTTGGCATGCAGCATTCCCGAAAACCAAATTGATTAAATAGGCGGCCGTTGGTTATCGAGTTCGATACTCTAGATGCATCCGCATCTCAGAAGAGAATGCAAACTCCTTCACATCGATCCCATTGGGGATGACTTGTCCATTCACAGAAGAAAAGCCGATTTAAACGGATCACCTGCTGGGTCATCAACTAGGCCTCAGATGCTTCGCACCGGCGGCCGGGCCTGCTATTGCTAGCTTCGCTTGCGGCGGTCCGGTTATAGCAAGCGTTAGCACTCTCAGAGCTTAAATAACGATTAGAAATGAGATGAAATGAAATTCCCTTTGTTTAAAGTAATGCTGATTGCAGCATTCTTGACTGTGACATCTTGTTCTAACGCACCGGAGCGGGAGAATCCTGTTGGACGAGAATTTAGGTCATTTTTCGATGCTGAAAGAGCGAACTGGATCGAGGCAGGTAGTCGCCCCTTAGCGACAACTATTTGGTACCCAGCATCCTTGAGTTCTGTCGAAAGTGAATGGAACATCGGGGTCTTCCAAGCAGGTAGGAATGCATTAAATGCAGATGTTGCTTCCAATCCAAAAACATTTCCACTCATTGTACTGTCTCATGGTACAGGTGGGGCAGCACTACAGCTTTCGTGGTTAGCCGAAGTACTAGCCACAAATGGATATTTGGTTGTAGCCGTTAATCACCATGGTAATACTGCAGCAGAAGATGCTTATTTACTGCAAGGTTTTATGCTTTGGTGGGAGAGAGCACTAGACATTTCATCAGTAATAGATCAGTTATTATCTGATGCCAAGTTTGGACCTCGTATCGATAGCTCAAGAATCGGTGTTGCTGGGTTTTCCCTTGGCGGATACACAGCAATATCGATAGCGGGCGCACGAACCGAGATGAACGTGTTCAAGCTGTGTATGCTATCGCTCCGGTACTCGGACCAGTATTTATAAAGCGCAGCCTGGCTCGTATTTCGATCCCTATTCGTATCATTGTTGGAACCAAAGATGAGCAGGCTATTCCACAATTCAACGCCGAACTTATTGCCTCTGCTATTCCAAATTCAGAATTGGAGTTATTGCCGAATGTAGCACACTATACATTTCTCGCTCGTTGTAGCCTCAAAGGGAAATTGTTTGTCAGCAAACTCTGTTCTGATCCTAAAGGCATTGAACGGGAGAAAATCCACAACAAAGTTGGGGTCGATGTTTTGGACTTTTTTGCTAGAACGCTAAACATTGAGAGTGATGCTAACAATTAAATACAGCCGTCACCCGCCGGTTATCTGACCCCATAAAAGAAGCACAACTACATAAACCATCTATAGATCATGCAAGACCCCATCGCGCACCAATACATGGCCATCCGCAAGGGTGACGGTGGCGTCTGGAAATAAAAACCACCGGAAACCATCGCCGGTGACAGCGCCACCTAACTCCTGGTTATTACCAATACTCAGACGCACAACGCCAGCACCATAACCGTAATAGGGGAGCCATTCACTGTCTTCTAACAAGACCAGCTTAGGGTTGAAACCCAAGGCAAATTCACGAAACTTGTCGAGGGCTGAGTGTTTGTCCAAAAATGCCTGGAAAAGCTCCGCACCTTCATCCGCGGTCATCTCAACCAACTGACCTTCTACAAAGCTCAGTCGCAAATTGCGCACTGCCGGCTCAGCATCGGAACGCGCCCAAGGGTTCGCCAACAAGCGTGCGTACGGCACCACCATAACGCCTGTTACACTTTCCTCAATAGGCGCAACACGAAGTGCGCCTGCGGGCAGTTCAATCTCACGTTGAATGGTTAACGTCATGTCACGAGTCGCTGCTAATGACGCATCACCAGATTGCACAGTGACCAACCGGTCATCGATACGAAAACGAATGTCCGTGCCAGTGGGGGTTGTGACCCGCACTTCACCGGCACGCATGGCAGCAGCTACGCGACGTATTTGCGCGTCAAGCGCGTCGTAGTCTATATCGAGCGCAGCAAGATAGAGGGTATCAAATTCAGCAGAGTGATCCCCTTGCATGCCGTCAATAGAACGTGTGCCATCGTTCCAATGGAAATGCAACTGGCGATGGGTGTCTTGCAGAACCCACTCGGCCGCAATAGGGAACTCCTGCAGCAATGCAGGCACATCTGTATCGAGACTAAACGGCATCCAGATATAAATATCTGCTTGTTGCAAACGTTCACCAAAATCATCATCAGCGCCATAAGCATGTAGGCTAACTGCCGCGCCAGCGCGGGTGAGTGCAGCCTGTGTCGCCGTCGTGAGCTCAAGCAGATGCCTAGGTTCATGGCCTATCAGAACTCTTTCGCCAGCGGTTATTGCAAGGCGAGAGGTAATTTGCTGTGCCATCTGTTCATAAGGCAACGCACCGGTACCGGTTGTCGCAGGGGCCTTTACATCAACATCAACATCAACATCAACTTCACCGCCACAGCCAAGCATAAATAAGCTAGCGAACACAATAGAACACACACGCCAAGAAACCCACTTTTTGTAGCTCATATCAACTTTCCAGCATCATAAATCGAACACCGCCCGCCTTCGGGCAAAAAATTTGCCACTGCAAACCCACCATATCTATCCGCGGGGATTCTAAATTCTGTAACCAACCGTTACTCCCCAAGTTCTGGGTGGTAAATACGTCCGTACAGTGACACGGGTCGTGGCAATGGCGAAGTTCCAAGACTCAACCAATTCGTCGGTTAAATTTTTGCCCCAGATCTCAGTTGTCCACCGCTCGTCTGGAGAGGTATACCGCACTCTTGCGTCAAGCAACGTATAGTCACCCCTGCTTAGCAACTCATTATTAAATTCACTGAAAAATATGTCGTCTTTAAAAGACACATCGACGGACAGCGTCAACAAGGCGCTATTGTTCAATGGGACATCATATGCACCGCGCACATTCCAGGCCCATTCTGGTGCCTGGCGAGCGTTATTACCGGCCAAGTCACTGAGAACCAGACCACCGACGTTACCTTCATTGGTGGGGTCAGCCGCCAAAAAACTGCCAAATTCAGTATCTTGATACGCCACCGATGCACTCAGCGTGAATTGTTCTGTTGCCGCCCAAAGTGCCTCGATTTCCACGCCAGTACCATCTTGGGTCGTGGCGTTTTGAAAGATAGTCCTAAAACCAGTGGGGCCTCCAGGCACGTTTCGGTCCAACTGAATGTCCGTCACCTCATACGAGTAGGCAGCAACGTTTAAAACCAGGCGATCGTACAACGTTGTTTTTAAGCCGAACTCATGATTTTTGATGGTCTCTGGTTCGATAATGTTGGCTGAATTGGTACCAATTTGACCTGTACCCGCTTTGAACCCTTCTGAGTAGGTGTAATACAGCAACATGGTGTCGGTGGGACGCCACTCAACACCAAATTCATTGGTGTAGTCGCTGAAGCTATCTTCATCTCTAAAAAGTGGTAGATTGCCATCCGCCGGTGACAGCCGTAAATCTCCACCACCGGGTAGAACACCGGCAACCCAAATAACATTGTCATTCACAATTTTGCGGTCATCGCTGGTATAGCGCCCGCCTGCTTTGATAGAAAACTGGTCAGTCACGTCGTAAATAGCATTCCAGTAAACTGCCCAAGAATCGGTCTCGGCATTACCCACTAAGTTAACTCGCTTCTCGGTACCTCCCGCAAAACTCCCCCCTACCTTGAGCGCGTCAAGCAAGTTCCGATTATCAAAATCTTCTGTGAAGTAGTAAACACCCCCGGTTGCGCGTAAGCGGTCACCGGTAAAGCTCAACTGGAGTTCTTCACTAATATGCGTGGATTCAAAGCCAAACTCTTGAACAATATTGGTCACAACAGCCGACGCGTCTGCGTCTTGGAAAACCACAAGATCTATTTCGCGAATGTTAAGAATGTTCTTTAAAGCCCACTGATCATTGATCTGCCAATCGAGGGTGCCGGTAACTGACCAGGTTTTCCGGTCATTCTCAGGGTCAACCTCGGAAGCGAAGGCTCGCTCGCCAGTGGCAAAACCACCCATACCCAAAGCCGCTGCTGCCGGGTTTAAGGTGCCTGGATAAGTTTCTCGCTTAAAATAAAACCCATTCGCACTGTCCTGTTCCGTGCCGTATTCTGCGGCCAGCAAAAATTCTACATTGTCATTCGGCTTGAAAAGTAACTGCCCGCGGAACGACTGCTTATTCGCGGTGTTGACGTCATTTCCAGTGGCTTGATTCGTGCTAAAACCCTCATTGCGGTTAATTGACTGAAAGGCAAACCGACCCAGCAGGCTGTCAGTAAGACTGCCACCAATCGCTCCTTCGGTTTGGACGAGTCCGTAATCGCCAGCAATAATTCGAATGTTACCATCCAACTCTTCACTGGGCTTGGCGGTGATAAGATTAATGGTGCCGCCGGTAGCATTACGGCCATACAAGGTGCCCTGAGGCCCGCGCAACACTTCCACTCGTTCTAAATCGAAAAAGGAAAACAGTTGAGCTTGGGGGCGAGCAATAACAGCACCATCTACATACATGGTCACCGAAGGGTCAACATTGGCGAATACGGTATTGAGGCCTAAACCGCGCAAGAACACATTTGCATAGCCGTTATTGCCCATAGTGATCGTTGGGACATAATATTGAATGTCTTCAATATTGGTTATGTTGGCATCACTCAGCCGATCTGCACCCAGTGCAGTGACCGCTGTAGAAACATCTTGCAAATTTTGTTCACGTTTTTGCGCCGTCACAACAATCTCTTCTAAGACGGCCGCACTTGACAGTGCCGGTCCAAAGCCTGCCGTCACTATCAGCGCCGGTAAGAAAGTTTTTGCTATCAATCTGTTTGCGATCAATCTATATGGTTGAACCATGATGCCTACCCCCTTGAGTAGTTATTAATCTAGAATTTGTTATTTCACACTCAACCTATCAAATTTGCCCTATCCACCACCGTTTTGGTTTTTTTTATGGCTGATAGGTGAAATTAAGGAATTTTTCTTGAACCTAGAACATGAATACAGTGACAATATTCCCTTTGCGAGTAGGAAAGGAATTCACAAATTGTGCAACTACTGGCACTTTTTTATCAGACAGATGAGTTGTGGGGTTGGGGGTTTATGTATCTGGGTCTCAGATCGGGGCTTTGGGGGTAGGCCAATACAGTGTGTTACCGCACCTTCGGTGGCCGAATTCAACCTGGATTTCACAAGACTCAACATGGCGGTTATAGTTACTATTCTCAACATGTTGCTACAGGTCTTCTATCCGATATAGTTCGATACCGGGCATGTCCAAAGGATTATCACCGAACACTCGTTGGATGGTCGCGGCATCCGTGACCTTTACCGCTCTAAGATCGTACAACTTGTCGTTGGCTTTGATCCGTACCCGTGAATCTCTTGCCACATTCTTCGGCCAGCGCTTACCCGCACATTGCCCACAGGGCACGTACAAAACGCCGTCCACCACAAATGATGTGGTGGTGACGGAATGAGGAATCAGATACCAGGTATGGGTTTGCACAAACAGTTTGCTGCGGGATTCTAGAAAGGACCAATCTGTTGGTGGCGTTGCTTGAACCTCACCGGACAAACGTGTGCCGGGTCGTTGCTCAACCGGATCGTTGGAGACCAGCAAGGCCCCCAGATAAACAAGGAGGATCGTTCCGACAATGAAACCTAGAATTTTTTTCATGATTTTCCTTGGCCGCCGGGTGCGCGAATAATGAATGCGGGTTTATGCTGACTTACCTTAGCTCTTGTTTTACCAGTTTTCTGCACACGCATCAAAGCAAGTACTTCATGGGCCACATGATGCACCACCACTCTGTCTTACAATGCATGATCACCATTTGACGAACGCAACCCAATGCGTACCATCTATGGGGTATTCCCACCCACCAACAGCATTAATAGGTAAGAAAATGAGTTTGAAAAGGACAGCTACCATAGTTAGTTTCGTTGTGATCACCACGTCATTTTTGCCGCAGCCGGTAACTGCACAAGAAAGTAGTGCACAGTCAGCTAGTACGCCACTGCTTGAAGAGATCATTGTTACCGCGCAGAGGCGAGAGCAGTCGGTACTGGATGTACCTGTAACCATGGATGTCATCAGTGGAGATTTCCTAGATACAACCAATACCACTGAACTCAACGATGTCTCTCGATTTTTACCCAATGTTGTTATTCAGGAACAGGGCGTGAGTTTGCCATCATTTAACATTAGAGGCATTACGGACGATACAGCAGCTGTAGCGGCTACGCCTAGAATATCGGTATATCAAGATGGCATCGATATCAGTAAGAAAACTGTTTCCAGCGCAGCCCTTTTTGATGTAAGCCGAATTGAAGTTCTAAAAGGTCCGCAGCCAACATTATTTGGTGTTGCTGCGGCTAATGGAGCCATAAGCATTATCTCGAACACGCCGCAAGCAGAATTTGACGCTAACGCAAGAGTCGCTTTCAACACCGAAGATGGTCTCGAATTCCAAGGCATGGTAAACGTTCCCCTCAATGATAACTTCAGCTTCCGCTTAGCGGGAATTGTGCGCGAGCAAGACGGGACGGTAAAAAATCAAGCGTGTGGGCCTAATTCGTTTAATCCCTCGGGCCAAATAGCCGACCATGAATTGGTAGTACGCAATTGCTCGGGTGGTAAGCTTAATGGTGATTCCGTTGAAGCCTTCAGAGCGAGTTTGCTGGCTGATTTTGATCGCTTCTCAGTACTGTTCAGGATTACCAACGAAGACAACGATCAACCTGGGATCGCATTCAAAAGTGGTTCTATTGCCCCACTAGGTGGAAACACCAGCCCCTTTTCGGACGCAGAATTGAGCCTTGGCGATGTCATAGGTATCGATCGTGAATTAGAGAGCTACGACATCACATTCGATTTTCAGATAATACAGGGTCTTGATTTTAATGCCGTCGTGTATAAAAAGGATGTGGAGCTCGCTGAATTTTTTGATGCAGATGGGTCTGCGCTACGCATTCAAGATGCTTTTTTTGAAAACGATGCCGAGCTAAGTGGCGCATCAGCACGATTCGTATTCACAGGCGGGGAGAAATTCGAAGGTTTCATCGGTGCTTCTTACAACAAAGACGAATCAATTTTGCCCTTTAGCATTATTGTCGATCCATTCTTACGCGGAGTCTTTGACGCTCAGGCTGCTGCTCTTGCCATACAATTCCCAGATATCCCGTTGGATCAAAACGTTAGTACGAATGCGACTGAAGCGGAAATTGCTGGTGTACGAAATCTGTTGGTGTCTGCGTTATTCAATCCAGATGGCACGCCAATATCAAACCCAGCATTTCCTAGTACAGCTGTTCTTGGACCATTTGTGTTTGAAGCCGAGCTCGAAATCGCATCTGCGGTAGTCGAAGGTACCTATCAATTTACGGATAGCTTGAGTGTCACTGCCGGACTGAGATACCTAGACGAAACTAGACTTACTCGAAATTTTGGGGTATTTGAAGCCGAAGATGACTTCGACGCAACGCTTCCAAGAGTTGCTGTTAATTACAACTACAGCGACGATTTATCATTCTACTTTAACTATGCTGAGGGGCGACGCTCGCCGGTGGTTGATCCAAACTTTGGTGCAACACAAGTTACTGCGGCGGAAACTGTTAACAGCTACGACGTCGGATTTAAATACGCAGGAGATAGACTAGCTCTGTCGGGCGCTCTGTTTCTTTATACGTATAAGGATTTTCAGCAAAGCTTTACTGATGCTGCGACCTTCCAAACCAATACCGTCACTGTAGGCGATTCAGACGTGTTGGGCTTGGAAGCCACAGCCAAATATGCATTTAGTGAAACGCTCATCGGTTCTGTGAGCCTCGGTCTGTTGGATGCGGAATTTGACGATAGCACCGACAGCGGCGCAGTATTTGATTTTGGTGGTAATCGATTCAGATTAGCACCCAAAGTGAGTGGTGCTTTCAGAATCACCAAGTCAGTTGAAGTGTCCGGATGGAATATTGATTTCGACTTCCTTGCTTCCTATCAATCCCAAGTTTTCTTCGAAAGCAGCAACTTTCCGGGCTTATCTCAAGACGAATATTGGATCGCGGATGCATCGGTAAAACTCCGACCAAGCGACGCAGCTTGGCAAATTGAAATATACGCGGACAATGTCTTTGATGAAGAATATCTGATAGATGCAGGTAATACCGGTGGTGGCTTAGGTATTCCAACTTTTGTTAGAGGTAAACCTGCAATAGCAGGCATACGACTCTATATCGGTATTTAGTAGCTACCAGTCTAACAAGACAGCCAAGGCTAACCGAATTTGCTGCGTGGTGCCGAAATGCCTGCTGCCGTTGGATATTCAGCATCAGTCCGGTTGCTTGTAGATCTTGCCACCTTTCATTACGAAAGCGACGTTCGCCAAGGCCCTTATGTCTTCAATAGGATTGCCATCAACAGCGATCAGATCTGCGAGCAATCCAGGCTGGACACGACCCCGGTCGGGTCTGCCGAGCATGTCAGCAGCGCCAATTGTTGCCGCCTGAATAGCTTGCAACGGCGTCAATCCGAGATTCACCATGGCTACAATCTCATTCGCATTGTCGCCGTGGCGGGTGACGGACGCATCCGAGCCCATCGCAATTTTGACGCCCGCAGCGGCAACCTTGGCTAGGTTTGGCACCACAATGGGGGATTCCAATGAAATCACGCCTGCAACTCTGGTCGTAGGAACAAGGTAGGTGCCATTTTTCTTAAAAAGGCGAATGCTTTCGTCATCGAACATCCATCCGTGTTCGATAGAGGTGACTCCCGCGCGTATTGCTGCGTTGATACCGGCTGCACCTACTGCGTGAGCGGCAACGCGAATACCGTGGCGTGTTGCTTCCTCTACTACTGCGCGTATTTCTTGTTCTGAGTATTGCTGGACCCCAGCGATCCCATGTTGTGACATAACGCCAGTCACCGCAATCTTGATGAATTTGGCACCATGCTTGATCTGATAACGCGTCGCCTTGATCAACTCATCGATGCTATCGGCGATTCCGTTCTCCGGGCCCAAGTTCAGTATGCCTTCAGCGCTGCCGACCCACATCGCAGGGTCAATCTGTCCGCCGGTGATACTCAGGGCATGTCCTGCAGTGATGATGCGTGGCGCCGGAATCCAGCCTTTGTCAGATGCGTCCGCTAGGGCTACCGCGATCAGTGTTGTGCTGGGGATGAGTTGCGCAAGGTCGCGCACGGTTGTGAACCCTGCCATGAGCGTTACGCGAGCACTTTCCGCGCCACGCATCGCGGCCTGGGCCGCATTTTCCGTCAGTATTTCCCTAGTGAAATCGTCACCGCTGGAGGTCAGGTGTACATGGCTGTCGATGAGGCCGGGCATGAGCGTGCGATCGCCAAGATCAACAATTCGCGCATCCTGTGGAATCGACTCCGGATTGATGCCGACGATCTTACCGTCGACCACCAGCACCCGGGCGTCAGGTGAGATCTCGCCGGTTTCCACGTCGAGCAGGCGGTCGGCTTGAATAAGCAATGATTCAGCATGCGCTACAGGAGACCACGCGAACGCAACCATCAGCAGCAATAGTGCATGGGCAACAGGGGTTCTCAGCAAATTGATTGACACTCTACTCACGGTAATCTACTCCAGTTATCGGTCGGGGACGGCAAGAATCATACTCACTACTGTAACGAGGCTCGGGCCGCACGCGTTGAATCAGGCAGTGGTTTTTTTGATTCGATCACTTGGTTGCAGCTGACGGGCTGGCTATGGCGACAGGCGACAGCTCTTTTGCTACGACTGCCGCAGCGTCGAAAGCCTGGCTCTCGTAGAAACGTCGCGCAACAATCTGAATCCCGTTTGGCAACGCAATGCCTGGGAGACCCAGCAGATTTACCCATACGACATTGCGCATGTGATCAAAAAGATCGATGAGTTGCTCACGCTCAAGGAAGTGATCGAAGTCCAGTCTGGGTGCGGGCATCCCTGCGACCGGCGCAAGTACAAGAGGATGATCTTCCATCCAGACCGCTGTTTCTCCCGCGATCTGCCGGCGTTCGATGAACGATTCGATGTAACGACTCACATCGTTGCCAAGGTCGTATAGGCCGAATAGTTCTTCAATGTGTTGCTTGCCGCTCTCGCCCAGCATATCGCGCCAAATGGGCATGGCGCTATGCAGGAGTTCTGTCCCGACCAGTTCGCCCCAAATTTCCGGAGCCCGTTTGGCGCCCGGGAAAGCCGCGTCGACAATGTCATATCCAGCAGACGCGAGTATGTCCGCGGTTGCATCCAGATTTGCTTCGATCTCGGGCGTGATCACCGCGCCGGTTTGGCGGCGGATGCACGCAATCCGCGGGCGTGCCGTCGGATTGCGTTCGCCCAATCCCATGTTAATTGACGAGGGGTCCCGCGGGTGGGGCCCGCATAACACGCCATAACTTGTCCACAGATCCTCTACCGAGCGAGCGAACGGGCCGATGGATGCCATGAAATCCATCGTTGGTGGTCCGTCGAATGGCGGCACCGTTCCGACTGCCGGTATTCTTCCTGCCGAAGGGCGTAGTCCGTATATACCGCAGAACGAGGCCGGTACGCGGATGGACCCACCGTAGTCAGCGCCCAGTCCGATTGCAGCCAAACCGGCCGCCACAGCCGCCGCGTCGCCACCAGACGATCCGCCTGCGGTGAGTTCGGGATTGCGCGGATTGCGCGTCGTGCCATATAGATCGCTAATGGTATTCCAGCGAATCTGGAAGTCCGGCTGATTACACTTGCCGATAATAATGGCACCAGCCTCCCGTAGCCGGGCGACCGCAATCTCGTCCACAGGCGATGTTTGCTCCGCCATGGATCGGACACCCTCAGTGTGCTTCATCCCGCCGACATCAAAATGATCCTTGATACTCACCGGTATACCATCGAGTGGCAGGTCTTTGCGGTTATCTGCATCGCGGTCGGCTGCCTGTGCTTCCTCCAAAGCTTGTTGCGCGCGGTGCTCGACAATGGCATTGATTGCGCCATTGTGTTCATCAATTCGATCAAGATGGGCCTGGATGAGTTCGCTGCGGCTGATGTCTCCGCGACGGACGAGGTCCAGCATCTCAGTAGCGCTCAATGCGCAAAGATTCGTCTCGTGCATAGATTGTTGGGCCATTTTAGTGAACTTTCTTGTTCGTCAATAAAACCAGTATGCAGACACAACAGTTGTCAACGTCCCGGTTTTCACAAAGTCCTCTCACTAAGGACACCTCATTATCGAATATCGATAGTACTATGGAGTTGTTATCTATCAAAGCATAGAAATTTAATCTATATTCCAATAGTCCATATTTCACCGACATAGCTGGGGAGCAGGTCATGGGTAACAAGACTTCTACACAAGTAGTCCATAAATTTGTCGAGCGACTAGCCG
>QIGT01000076.1 GCA_003230835.1 Gammaproteobacteria bacterium | reverse complement strand
GTTGCCTCACGAGATCGCCCAACTCGGTCACGGTCAGGCCATCAATGCCTGCTGCGCCCTTGTTGCGTTTCACTCGCTGATAGGCGCGCTGCAGGTTGGCTCGGTCAACGACCTGCTCCATTAGCGCTGACTCCGCCTTCGTCCACGTTATGCCCTGATCTGTACCCTCTGCACGAGACCGCGCTCTCGGCGAGTTCTGCTCGCTTGCTTGGCTGTTCGCTGATTGACTCATTTCTGCTGTCATCGGGTCCAGATTTGGCGTATCGCCTACTAACGGTTCCTCATGTTCAGCCCTTCAATGACCGGTACGTCACCTACTATGGCTTCTGCTGACTTCTGATAATCCATCCCAACACCTCTCAGTATCGGTAGCTGCACAGCAGCGGAAAACCAGACCTCCCAGGGTAAGACGCGCGACCTTCGCACTTATGCCCGCCGCATCTACAACAACACCTTCTGTACAGGTATGGGACTTCGAAGAGTTTGGACTTCTTATCCAGTATTGCTGCCTCTCATGCGATTTCTGTTCGTCGAGCCAGTGCTTTGCCGAGGGTTGTTTACACCCGTAGGCTTCCTTCAGATTCCACCTCACGATGGACACCCTTGCCTTCGGCTAACCGTTCCCCTTGTCGGGCCGGTAGTGGACTTTCACCACCAAGTCTTCCCGTTGCCACCACAGCTTCGGGAACAACGCCAATCATGACGCTTCGCGCCATGCCTGGCGCACCAAACAAAAAAACCGCGCTAATGCGCGGTTTTCATCATCGTCTATTTCATCATCGGATAGGAGGGAGGAGGGCCTATGCGGTGGTGCGGCGTTTTTCTTTGTACAGAGCGATAAGTCCGCCCATCAAACCTAGGCTTAAAAATGCCATGCTGCCGTCTAATTCAGGCACTGCTATGACTTCACGGCTGCTTCCGCCTCGATCGGCATGACGATTAAGTCTTCGTTCACGCCATGCTGCTCTTCGATCCTGTCTGGCAGCTCTACGTACTGCACGTCTTTCTGAGCGAGTCATGTCTGTACGAAACTCATGGCGAACATAGTCGCTCCAAGATCGTCCATTCGGTGCTTCACCGGCAAAAGAAGTACTCGCAAAAGATAAACATAACGCGATGGCCGCGACCTTAAACCCAAAAATCCCAAATTTCATACCAACATCTCCACTGCCCAGCAAGCAATACTATTTGCATTGAGACCAGTATCACATAATGGCATGCTAATTTTCTGATCCGAATGTAAAAGGATTGTAAGCAACCCGTTACAACAGCCAACTCATGTGTTAGTTACACTAAATCAAAGACCTATAGCCAATTCATGGCTGGAAAGTTATCATATTTGGCACAGGGGAGATCTGTTAGAGGTTAAGTATTATTGGCAACGGAGTATTTGCCAGTATTTAACGTCAACCTAACCGCTCTTAAACCGTTAGCTCAAGCCTCTGTGAGAAAACAAGGAGTACTTAGTTGAGCTTTGCTATGAATCCGCAACAGGTTAAACACCGCGAATACCTTGGTCTTAGCGGGTTACTGGTCGGCTTGATAAACGTCATTCTCGGCCTACTCGCTTTACTATTTTACCTACCCTTCGGTCTGGCCATGACGAGCTTAGGCATAGCCCTAGTGACCGCAGGTGCCATGGTGATCACTGCGATCCCCAATATGGTCGGATTACCAGAAGAACTGTGGTGACTCGTTTTTTACTTGAGCTGGAGGGCGTAGCTAGGTAACAAAGTTTTAGCCATACGGTATTGATTAGTCGCCAAGTTCCCGGCTGATACTGGCATAGGCACGGTCGACAAACATCGTCGGATTACCAAATTCATCATCGTATGGTGCAGTTAAATTCGCTGCTACCACCTCTTCTAATGACTTACCTACCTTGACCAGTTCGCTAATGCCCGCATGCAAAGCGCTCAAAACTTCAACATAGCGTTCGAGCCCAGCGTAGTTGGATATCTCTCCATGGCCCGGAATCACCACAGTGTCTGTATCTATTTCACCCAGCACGGCACGACAAAATGAAATCATGCCGGCCAAATCACCGCCATTATCTGCGTCGATGAATGGATATCCAGAGCGATTGAATACGTCTCCCAAATGTACCGCGTTGGTACCACGAAAAAAGATCGCAGTATCACCTGTGGTGTGTGCGGGACCAAAATGCATCAAGTCAATTTTTTGCCCATTGAAATGAAACTGCATGGTGTCGTTGTAAGTGATGACCGGTAGCGCTGCCTTGGGATAAGCCTTCTGCTCATAAGCAAATGCCACCAGGTTAATGACGTGGTCATCTAGCATCATTTGTCGAGAGTTGGCTTGGCTGACCAACCATGTACCACCCGGACCTAGTACCAGATTGCCCTCGGCATGATCAAAGTGCCAGTGTGTATTCACTGCAAAGTCGACACCATTGCCACCAATTTCTCGAATCGCCGCCAACACCTTTGGGATCATCTCTGGAAATTGATCATCGACAATCAACACGCCCTGCTCGCCAACACTGACACCAATATTGCCGCCAGCACCAAACAATACATACAAGCCATCAGCAACTTTTTCCGTGCGAATCTGTATTTTTTCGAAATCCCAACCAAAGGCCTCGCGCAACTCATCAAGACTCATGGGCTCATCATGTGCTGCCACAGTGGTGGCAGCCAACAGCGTAGCGACAACCCATAGGTATTTAGCAACACCCTGCACCGATCGCTTAATAGTCGACGAAATTTTCATGTTTTCCCCACCCTGTGCAAACTTAGCCGGCAGTATGGAACCTCGTCACCTAATTTACCATCTGGATAAACACACCTTCACTTGCCCATCGACGAAATTATAATCACACTAGAACACGAAGTGAGGGGGGAGCAACGAAATGAGGGGGGAGCAATAACATGAGCGAGTACATCGGGTACATAAACAGATCGAGAGCCTACTACGCAGCCCAGGGCTACTCGGCCTACGCATGGGCTAATTTTGAAGATGCACCCTTCGCGCCCATGCGCAAACCTTTAGCGCAAAGTAAGGTCGCCCTTATCACAACTGCCGCCCCATTCAGAGAGGATCTAGACGACCAAGGTCCTGGCGCAAAATACAACGCAGAAGCTAAGTTTTTTGAGGTTTTCACTGCACCCATCGACCCTACCCCCGACCTCCGTATCTCGCATATCGGATATGACCGGCTGCACTGTCTCGCACAGGACTCCAAAACATGGCTGCCAGTGGAAGCCTTAGTTGCAGCAGAAAAAGCGGGGCTAGTGGGAGAGTTCGCCAAGGAGATCATTGGTGTACCGACCAATCGCAGCCAAAGTACCACTATCAAACAAGACGCCCCACAAGCGCTCGAACACTGCCAGCGACTAGCGGTAGAGGCTGTTTTACTAGTTCCAACCTGACCTGTGTGTCATCAGTCGGTCAGTTTGATCGCTCGGCATCTAGAGGAAAATGGCATTCCCACGGTAGTCATGGGGTGCGCTAAAGACATTGTTGAAAGCGCCGGCGTCGCTCGTTTTTGGTTTAGTAATTTCCCCTTAGGACATTCAGCCGGTAAACCTCGCGACCCACAATCGCAGCAACAAACGTTGCAAGGTGCATTATCGATGTTTGATAGTGCGACAGCACCACACACCACTCATCTGTCGCCTCAGTCTTGGACAGAAGACAATGGGTGGCAAGATGACTTCATGAGCATTGCTCACTTGGACGCAGTTACACTAGAAAAGCTAAAACGCTCACATGAAGCGGTGCGCGCGACCGCAAAGCAAAAGCGCAGCTAAGTTAGGCGATACCTAGGAGGCTGCGCGGTAGAAAGGCCTTAGTCTGGGAGCGCTAAAATACGTTTAGCGATTATGTTGAGCTGTATCTCAGAGGTACCTCCTTCGATGGAATTTGCTTTGGAACGAAGCCAAGCTCGAGTCGTCGTGAGTTCGTTCTCTGCAAAGGTGTCGCCCCCCCACCCCACTGCCTGGGTGCCTAAGATGGAGAGCAACAACTCGTACTTGCCCTTGTTCTGTTCAGTACCATAATATTTAAACAAAGAAGACAACGCCCCAGGCGCGCGCCCGGTTGCCGATTCTTGTGATGCTCGGCGCAGGGTTAAAGCAAACGCTTTGTCGTTCATGCGATGATGTAGAACCGAGTCACGTAACGATACATCGCTGACCTTGCCTTCAACATCAACACCCACATACTCGCGCGCATACGCTTCTAGCGACTTACTTTTTTGCGCGCCGCCGATGCCACCGATAGAGGCGCGTTCGTACTGAAGCAACCGCTTACCCACCGTCCAGCCCTTATTCAATTCATGCACTAAGTTAGATTTAGAGGTGCGCACATCATCAAGAAAGGTTTCACAAAATGGCGAAAGCCCACTGATCAACTTGATGGGTTTGACCCCCACACCGGGGGTTTCCATATCAAACAGCACGAAGCTAATACCTTCATGTTTAGGCGCGTCAGGATCGGTCCGCACCAAACAGAACATCCAATCGGCAAAATTTGCTCCTGACGTCCAAACTTTATGACCGTTTATCACAAAGTCATCACCATCATCTACCGCACTCGTGCGTAAGCTTGCCAAATCAGACCCCGCACCTGGCTCACTGTATCCCTGACACCACCAAATATTGCCACGTGCAATTTGTGGTAAGTGTTCCAGCTTTTGTTCTTCAGTTCCAAATTCTAAAAGCGCAGGACCAATCATGCTGATTCCCATCCCAACATGAGGTGGACGTGCATTGATGCGCCGCATTTCTTCTTGCCATACAACAATTTGCGCCTTATCAAAACCAGCACCGCCATATTGCTTGGGCCAGCTCGCGACTGTATAGCCTTTGTCTGCACAACGATCTAACCAAACTTTGGTATCGGGATTGTTAAATTTTGCCCGCCGACCACCACCAGGACTTTCATTTACAGGCATGGGCGTGCGCATGGCCGGTGGGCAATTAGCTTCAAGCCAATCTCTAATTTCAGCTCTAAAGACATTCATATCGGACATTCTACAACTCCATAATTGATCGAACTCAGCACTGTTACTGACACGGGCGAAATGCGTGTGGTAGCACTGCGCTTCACAAAAGGCAAGTTGTCCGTTCTGCAGCACCTGGTGCGGTATTTGTTTTAACTTAGTTGGCGAACGAGAGCGATATACTTTACATAGTATACTTAACGAATTAGAGTGCTACCTTTCGACACAAAATCCACAAGTGTCAAAAATTAGAATGGAGCAGCAAAAAATTGCGTGAACCACGAGGCTTGGCTAGTACATCCTTAAAGATGCGGTTCGCCATGGGTGGAGCGGCCGAAGGCGCCGTTATCTGGGCGTTTAGCGGCTTTAACTTTATTATTTACACGGTCATTTTTGGTATGCCCGGCACACTGGTAGGCCTGGCCGTATTTCTTTCTTTAGTTCTCGATGCTATTTCTGACCCCCTGATTGGCTATGTCAGCGACCGTTGGAAATCGCGTTGGGGAAGACGGCATCCGTTCATTTATTTCGCCGCCTTACCTCTTGGTGCGTGTGTTTATTTCATCTATGTACCGCCTGAATTTTTATTGGCACCCAACAGCGAGATCTGGTCATTCCTAGGGTACGAGGCTTCACCAACACAATGGGCTCTTGCGGTTTGGTTATTCGTGTTCGCCAGCTTGTTAAAATTTTTCCTCACCTGTTACCACTTGCCTCACATTGCACTCGGTTCTGAACTTACCGATGATTATATGGAGCGTACGCGTATTTTTCGCTATAACACTCTATTTACCTTTTGTGGAGCCTCCGCACTGGCATTCAGTTTCTATGCGGTGTTCTTTACAGAAGGTCCCAAGCCAGGATTGGACACTAGTACGTTTGCGGTCTCGGTGGCCATTTTCAGCACCACCATAATTTTCTTAACCGCCTTTCTCACTCGTGACCAAATTCCGTACCTGGCTCAACCACCCGATGACCAGCCAAAATTTTCAACACGCGATTTTATCACCGAAGCCTTGAGCGTCTTTAGCAACAAAAATTATCGAATGTTGTTCTTTGGGCTGGTGTTTCTGACTGCCATGACGGGTATCCGTGAGACGCTTAATGTCAACATGGGATTGTATTATTGGGAGCTTGTACCCGCCCAGTTAGCCTTGTTACCTTTTTTCACCATTGTTGCCTATTTTGTTGCCGTCACATTGGTTGAGCCTATGACTAGGCGCTTCGACAAGAGTGGAACGATGCGAATTGGCGTCGGAATTTCCGCGCTTTCGGCTGCAACTCCAGTTCTCCTGCGCTCCTTTGAGCTGCTGCCTGAAAACGGTTCACCGGCCATTTTTTTCATCGTTGGAATGTCGGGGTTTTTTTATTATGGCGGCTGGTCCCTCTTCCTCACCTCCATCTATTCCGCAATTGGTGATGTGGTCGATGAACAAGAAGTGCTAACCGGCAGACGCCAGGAAGGTATTTTCTTTGCAGTGCGAACATTCTTCTCAAAAATGACCAACGGAGTCGGCGCTTTACTGGCCGGGATAGCTATAGACTTTATTGGCTTTCCTCCCAACGCGGTGGTCGGCGAAGTAGATCCCCAAATAATTTTTGAGCTGGGCATATTTGAAGGCGTTATCGCCGCGGTGCCAGTACTAGGTGCTATCTATTTTTATGGTCAGTATAAAATTGACAAAGACTGCCATGAAGAAATTCGCCAGGCACTAGAGGCTAAGAACAAGATCACTGGACAAACGGCCTAACAAGTGGCAACTCCACACGGCAACCTGGGGTGCTCAAATTAACGTGAACTCAACAACTTGCCAGAATCAATACCGCATATTCTCTTCACAGCCACACAAAAGGCATCTACTGCTTCGGTCATATCTTTGCGGCGTTGCTCACCCACACCTTCACTAAAACAAAAACTCAAGCGCAATTGGTTCAAGCCCGCGCGAGGGTTACGTTGTTTGGCATCGGCAGGATAAAAATCATACATCGGGATAACCACTAACCCGTACTGTGCTACCAAGTTGTGAATAAATTCATCATCAGTACATACGTCGGGGTGATGAAAGGTAAACACAGTAAAGAAACCTGCTTCAGGAATTGTCCAGGAAAACAGATCCTTGTGTTGTCCTAACCTGGCTTGCAACGTATCTAGCATGATCTGCCGGTTCTCGCGATAGACAACCAGTTTTTTTTCAGCCAGTGACCACATACTATCGATCTCAGCAAAATTCTCGTCATGCAGCATCGCCTCAAACCCTCTCAACGCCGCAGGATTTTGGAACAGCATGTCTGAACTGGCTTCGGTAAGCGCCATTTCAGACAACGACACTTCTTCATTGTTTGCAATACTCAGCTGCGCTTGGGAATATAAGAAACCCACCCGCGGTCCCGGAAAACCAATCTTCGACCCGGTAAACAGATGTACCGTCTGTTCTGGCGCCATCGCGAAAAATGGTTGGGGACGATCCTTTGCAGCAGAAAAATTAATGTAAACGTACGGGGCATCTTCGACAATCAATATGCCTTCTTGCTTTGCTATCGCCAACAATTCTTTTCTTCTGTTTTGGGAGAACGAAAAGCCTGCAGGATTGTGACCGTCTGGCACCGAATAATAGAACGGTACAAAATAGCCTTGTTCCCGTGCGCAGCGAATTTGTTGGCGAAACAATTCGGGAATGGCACCTTCAACATCCATTTCCACACTAAATATCCGAGCATGCTGGCACAAGCCTACTCGGGCAGTAAATCCGGCATAAGTAGGTGCGTCAGAGATGTAAGCTACCGGTTTGCCTGGTCGCTCAAACAAAGAACAAATGAGGTTAATGCCTCCAGTAGCACCCACCGTAGGCAAGAGTTGGCCCGGGTCAATGTCAACACCCCAATCGCGACCATAGACATTAGCAAAGGCGGTTCTGGTCGAGATTGGACCTAAGGTGTCGGTGTATGAAAAAGACTCACGCAAATACTCAGGCACCGTTGCAGTATCATTTAAACCTTCAGAGATTTTTAGGTGTTCAAAATAAGCCGCCTGGTGAGATAAAAAATCTCTGGGATCCGTGACCTCAGGATGCGGATATCCGGCGCCCAGATGGTGAATTTTTAGACCCTTGCTTTGTGCCAGTTTTCGAAGACCGGGTAGCGATGCTGCCATCTTGCGAGTAACCGATACCGGTTGCAGGGTTAATAGTGGCGCCTTTAAATCACTCAACTCAATCACCGCTCCTTCTATAGAACGGCGACTTTAGGTGTTTTAGGGAAAGCTGTCGATACTTGATATTACGAGTTCAAGTTCGCTTTTTGTGCGATGTATTTAGAGTCTGTTTAACTGTCTTAGACCACTTGCGGACACGAGTGTGACGTTGGGCGGTGGTTTCTCGATTGAATTGTTCTTCGCGTGCCAGCTTAAAGAAACTCTGCAATCGCCTTTCGTCGAGCTTTCCATCGGCTACAGCCTGCCGTACCACACAACCGGGTTCCGCATCATGCTGGCAATCATTGAACCGACACGCACTTGCCAACTCAACGATGTCATCAAATACCTGGTTCACACCGCTTTGCGCGTCCGTGATTTGAAATTCCCTCATTCCCGGACTGTCTAGAATCACCCCTCCTTGTGGCAACATATGTAGAGATCGATTCGTGGTCGTGTGGCGTCCCTTGTCATCGCCACCTCTAGAGGCTTGAGTCAATTGCACCGTTGCGCCAGATAGGGTGTTGACCAAACTCGACTTACCAACGCCCGAAGAACCTAACAATGCAATCGACTGACCTTGGGTACACCACCCCGACAAACTATCGACATCTGCTGCCGATAGCGCATTTACAGCCTCAACTGCCAATGTCATATCTAGGCTGCGTACTTGTTCAACATAGAAATCGGCATTGTCGGTTAAGTCTTTCTTGGTCAGCACGACTACTGGCAAGATATCTGCTTCGACGATAGCAGCCAGGTATCTCTCTAGGCGAGACAAACTAAATTCACTATTACAAGACGTGACGATGAAAGCGGTATCAATATTGGCCGCAATGAGCTGAATTTCACCCGCAGTTCCTGCGCTCATACGCTTGATCAGGCTAAGTCGTTCTAGCACATGTTCTAAGGCGCCTGTTTGTGGATCGATCAGTACCCAATCTCCAACAGTGGCGCGTGCTTCGACTTCCATAACAAACCATTTACCACCCAAGACCACTTCAGTGAAACTGCCAACACTAGGCGCTACGGAAAGACCGGTGCGTTGCACCGCAACAACCCGGGCAACCGCTAGATTGTCAGGGAACAGAGCCAATTGCTGCTGAAAAACTGGTTTCCAGCCAACATTAGCCAAACTTACATCCCTCAAAAGTCCCATCCTAGCTTAGGCATGGCGCCGTGAATGGCAACGTCCAGAGACATCAATAGCTCTTGTGGGGCCACAAAATCGTCGGTCACAGCGAGACTTGTTGCGTTATTGACACACATTAACAAACGGCTCAAAGCATTTACCGAGCAGTTTAATTGCGGCAAATTATCATTCTCTCCCACTTCCGCCCCACTCTCTTCATCTAGCTCGACAATATAAGAACCAGCAACTCCTCGCCAACGGCTAGCACTATCGGTGTCTAACAATTTTTCTAACGGGTCCGTGACATTGAGTTGAAAAACAGTTCGCTGTTTCGTTTGAACACTGGCTATGCAAGCAGCGACATCCAATATCCTTGCTTGCCACCAAGCAATGGCTCGGTTTTGGGCGGCGTGCTTACTGCGCTGGGTAAGTGCGGCATTACGAATAGGCCGAGACAATATACTCTGCAATTGAATTTCTGCGGGCTCAATCATGGTCACCGAATAAACTTGATCAGCCAAGCTTTTCAACAAGCCAAACAGCTCCATCATTTGATTGGTATTTTGATAAGCACAATAGGCCACTCGATAGGGGCCTCTCTCACCTTGCGGAATTAACCACATGAAATGACTGAGAACTGCACCGTGATAATAACCCAAGCCAAAACCTTTCGACTCGAAACCAAGCCCAGCTCTGAATAATTGTGGCGAACTCAAACTCACCGAACCGTTCACTTTATTACGGTTGCAAAGGGCCGCATGCATGGCCGCCGAATCGTCACAAGATAGACGGCTTGGCGTCGGCACTGAATGCTCTACCAGTAAAGTTGCGGGATCAAAAGTAACTTCATGGTCGTAGGCACCAGTTCCGAACCCCAACTTGTCATAGAACCCTTGATCAAACATACCCAAGGCAGACACCTTTGCACCCTGTTCAAATCCCCAGGCAAGCTGTCGCGCAGTCAGCCTTTGAGCAAAGGCATGTCCTCTAGCGATGCGGCTCGTGGTTACCGCGGTGACCGCGCATAAAGGCAATTCCAGGCTGCCCATGCGTATCTGCCCTTCACTGACATGCACACTACATTCTGCTTCCCCGCTAAGCGTAGCGAGCAGTGTGTTGCCACAGCCGAAAAAGCCATCAAGCTCTTTCTCGTTATCTTTATCAACCCATCCAACTTCTCGCCAGATCCGTTTTACCGCAGACAGATCTCGATCAAGTTCAAATGCGCGAATATCCGATTGGTTGGGAATCACATCTACCATTACACCGCACCGATTTTTTGTTCGCCGCTCACTCGCACGCTATTACTGGCCAACGGCAACACAATTCGCATGTTGGTCCCCGCGCCCGGATCTGATTCTATTTCCAAATCACCCCCTAACTGTTTACTAAACCCATAAACCATACTTAAACCTAAGCCACTGCCTTGAACATCATGTTTGGTACTATAAAAGGGTTCTACAGCTCTCGACAGTTGTTCCCGCGTCATGCCTACACCATGATCTTTGACCAAAATAACCGCCCATTTGTCCTCCCTAATACTTAAATTAACCAGAATTTCGCCCTGATTGTTCTGCGCATCTCTTGCATTCAGACACAGATTTAGCAGCGCTGAGGTTAATTGTGCCGGATCCAAAGTGACCTTGATATCGGTAACTTGCGTCAACTGTAAATCAACACTCACTAACGCGCCTAAGGTGCGGTCGATAAGCGGTATTCTAGCTTGAAGAAGCTGCTTCAGATCAACTGTTTCAAGCTGCAGTGGTTGTTTACGGGCATAGGCCATGAGCGCGCGTGTAATATCGGCTCCAGAACCCGCAGCTGTGAGAATGTGATCAAGCAATCCAAGCTCACCGAATTCAACATCAGCATTGTCTTTTAAAAGTTCCGCTGCACCAATAATCACCGTGAGTAGGTTATTAAAATCATGCGCAACTCCGCCGGTTAATTGACCTAAAACCCGTAGCTTTTCTGCCTCAGCCAGCTGCCGTTCCAGCGTTCGCCGCGCTGCCTGCGCATTCTCGGCTTGAATGATTTGGCTACGAAGTTCTCTGGTGCGTTCATCGACCAACATTTCTAGCTCTTTGGCTTGTAGGTTGCGCGCTTCAACTCGTTGTTGCTGCCTGCGGCGGGTGACAAATAAATAGGCAATCAACGCAAGTCCGATGACCAGCATAATCAGTCCGTTGCGCACAATACGATCCCGATCCAGTTCAACCAACAGGCGTTCCTGTTGATCAACTTCAAATTGCGCGCGGGCTAAAGCCAACTGATGATCGAAGGCACTTTGTTGCAACTCTATAGCCACACTATCGTATTCTTTATAGGCTTCTAAACTTGCGGCGTAGTCGCCCTTTGCTTCTTGCAATTGGGCCAGCAGCTGCAGTGCATCCACCAACATTAGACGAGAATTTTCCGCGCGCAACTTATCAATGGCGCTGGTGAGGTGTTGAATCGCCTGAATATTTTGCGCATTGGCAGATAGCGCTTTAGCATAACCAATATCAAGATGCCGTTGCTCAAAATTGGCTTTTTCAGCCTGCACAAGATCCAAACCTTCACGATAAGCAACTAACGCTTCCTCAATTCGCCCCTGACCGAATAATGACTCACCTAACATGGCATAAGTAAATGCCCGATAACTCGGAAAGTGGGTGAAATTCGGCTCCGACAAAACCTTGCGCATACTTTTTTCGGCAACAGCATATCGGCCCAAAGCGTTGTCCGAGCGGGCTAAATAGATCAGTGCTTGTAGTTCGCGCAGATATCGACCGTTATCTTGTGCCCACTCCAAGGTTCGCAAATAGAAGTCTCTGGCGTGTTCATGTTGATCTAGGTCCGCATAGCTCACACCTAAGTTGAAGGAGATCAATAGACTGTTGTCATTTTTTTCAGTATCTGCAAGTAGCTCCAGCGCCTGGGTATAGTACCCAATGGCGTTCTGATACAAACCTTGCGCCCTCGCGTACAGGGCCATATTGTTGTACTGATTCGCTACAACTTCAGGAACACCCGTTTGCAGTGATGCTCGAATGGCATAAAAACCTGACGAAGAAGCTTTGGCCAACTCCCCTTGTTGATACCAAAGCACGGCCTGAGCATTGTGGGCTTTGAGCAACGCCCAAATGTCACGAGTTTCTTCCGCACTATAGACGGCCGCCTTACAACTTGCTGTGGCTTGCTCAAATTCGGAGCGAATGGTCTGCACAAAACAGGTATAGGAATTACGCACCACTTCCCCAACAACATCATCAAGTGCCAGCAAACCACCCGCTTGTTGTAAAAGCTGATCCGAATGAACAGGATCACTCTCTATCGCCCACCTGGCCATAGCGATCTTTATTCGCCCATGATCCTGCAACGGGGCGGCATCCAACATAACCTCCAACTCTTCATACGACTTTAATTCAAGCTCCGCAAAGCTCACAGCCGCCTGCACGCTGCTCGACAAGCAGAGGATTGCGACAAAGAACAAAAATGAGCGGCGAATGCGCCAAGATGCCATGGATTGGCTATCCTTAATATCGGTGATTGCGATACTGTAACAATTAAATACGAAGGCAAAAAGCCCAACGAGGCGAATCAACTAGACGCGCGAAACCGATTAAGAGGGCAAACTGGTTGGCCAGGCATAACCAGCTCAGGTAGGCAGAACCGGCCGACGAACGGGAAACTCTGTCTGACCCAAAGCCATGGCCAATACCGCTTGCTTATCCGCATGTTGTGCCAACCACTCAAGCTGAACGCGCGTCACATTCATCAATTCAAACTCGCCGTCCTTATTGTTCTGCAGCGCCTGTTGGGGGGTAATCCATATGCTCTCTACTGTTTCCTTCGCATCATGTTTACCGACCTGGCTTTCCGGAGCCGCAGCGATAAAAAAACGCGTATCAAAGCGGCGCGGACGACCTAAAGGTGTGACAAAACGGTTATAGAAATGCACCTGATCGACGGCTAGCTTAAGCCCTTCACGCTGACAAATGTCTAACAGCGACAGCTCTCCTGCGTGTAAAGGATCACGATAAGCGGAATAACGTTGACGTACTTGGTCACTGTCGAATGAAATAATCTGATCATCTTTGTAAGCCAGCAACAACCCCGCCTCCTCAAATGTTTCTCGAATCGCCGCAACCCAATAACCACGCCACTCGAAGCCAAGAGCAGAAACTTGATGATCTTGAGCTTTGGTTGGACCGAATCGATAAGTATCGTATTTGTGTAAATGATCATCCCCATCTACACGCCCGCCTGGGAAAACATACATACCGCCCGCAAAGCTAGCCCTACTGGTTCGTTTCAACATAAATATCTCGTAGCTTGCAGCGGCTTCTCGCACAACTATGATGGTGGCTGCTGGTTTTATCGGCTGCATTGGCTTACTCAATTCGAACCTCAGTTGGTGTTTTTACCCAGGTTACACCAGTTGCTTCGGCTGGCGTGAATTGTCTGGGTTAGGTAGGCTAGCATCTGACACTGTGAGGTTTGGGGACGAGTACAATAAACGCGAATAACGATCACAAGGCATACTGGCGTGCCAATATCAAGCTGATGCTTGGCTTGTTAGCCATATGGTTTACCGTTTCTTTTGGCTTCGGCATCTTATTAGTCGACTGGATGAATCAGTTTCGCTTTTTTGGTTTCAAACTAGGCTTTTGGTGGGCACAACAAGGCAGCATATATGTCTTTGTTATCCTGATCGTGATCTACACCGTGGCCATGAAGCGTATCGATCGTAAGTACGGTGTGTCCGACGAGGATGATCCTTAATGGATGCTCAAACGCTCACTTATATATTCGTTTTCGCAACCTTCAGTCTCTATATCGGCATCGCCATTTGGTCTAAAGCGGATTCAACCAATGAGTTTTATGTGGCTGGCGGCGGTGTGCACCCCATCGCCAACGGCATGGCCACAGCCGCCGACTGGATGAGTGCGGCATCATTCATCTCCATGGCTGGCATCATCGCCTTTATGGGCCACGACGGCAGCGTGTACCTCATGGGTTGGACCGGTGGATACGTGATACTTGCTCTGTTGCTGGCGCCCTATTTGCGTAAATTCGGCGAGTTCACCGTCCCCGACTTTATCGGCACTCGATATTACTCAACTGCCGCAAGATTAGTTGCCGTTGTGTGTCTAATCGCTATTTCATTTACTTATATTGCCGGGCAGATGCGCGGTGTCGGCATCGTCTTTTCGCAATTTTTAGGCATACCCATCACCTACGGGGTTGTTGTGGGTATGGCGGTGGTATTTATGTACGCTGTTCTGGGTGGGATGAAAGGCATTACCTACACCCAAGTGGCCCAATACTGCGTGCTCATATTTGCCTACCTCGTGCCAGCAATTTTCATATCCATTCTAGTTACAGGCATTCCCATACCTCAGCTGGGTTTGGGCGCGCAAGTTTTGGATGGGTCGGGGCTTTCGGTGTTGGAAAAATTAGACCAAACATTGGTAGAGCTAGGTTTCACCCCGTACACAGATGGTTCGAAAAGCACCATCGACGTTTTTGCCATCACTATGGCTTTAATGATTGGAACCGCTGGTCTACCGCATGTCATCGTACGCTTTTTCACCGTGCCTAAGGTATCAGATGCGCGCCGATCTGCAGGCTATGCGCTGTTCTTTATCGCGCTACTTTACACCACCGCACCTGCTGTCGGTGCCTTTGCGCGTCTCAACTTTGTCGAAACCGTACACAATACCGCCTACACCGATATCGCTGGTTGGTTTAAAAGCTGGGAAAATATTGGACTGATCGCCTGGCAAGACAAGAACGGCGACGGAAAAATTCAGTATCACCCAGGCGCTGCTTTTCAAGGCAAACCTGAGTTTAATGATCAGCGCCACCAAGACGGCTCGCGAATCGTCGTCAATCCATCAAACGACAACCTCAACGAAGTTTATGTAGATCGCGATATTATGGTGTTGGCAAACCCGGAGATCGCTGCACTGCCGCCCTGGGTTATCGCCTTAGTGGCTGCAGGTGGCCTAGCCGCAGCATTATCCACAGCAGCGGGACTACTACTGGTCATTTCTGCTTCTGTTGCTCATGATTTAATTAAAAAGACCTTTTCTCGAGGGATCAGCGACAAACGAGAGCTTCTATATGCCCGTATCAGTGCTGCTGTGGCCATTGTCATCGCTGGATACTTTGGTGTATTCCCTTTTGGCTTCGTCGCCCAAGTGGTAGCGTTTGCATTTGGACTCGCCGCTGCATCACTGTTTCCGGCCATATTGTTAGGCATATTTAGCAAGCGCACAAACAGTCTCGGTGCCGTCATGGGCATGCTCGCCGGGCTGACCTTTACCCTAAGCTATATCGTTTATTTCAAGGCGATGGCGCCCGAACTAAACAACCCAGAACATTGGTGGTTCGGTATTTCACCGGAAGGTATCGGCATGCTTGGCGCGATGCTTAATTTCGCTGTTGCCGCCGTTGTTTCGCGCCTCAGTGCACCTGTTCCCGACAATATCATCGAGTTAATTGAGCGAATTCGGATACCCAAGGGTGTAGAACGCCCTCATGAGCATTGAGGCAAACCAATCCTATGGCTAATATCAACTCGCGTATTTAGCTTTCGCCTCTCGACGTCGACGATGCAATACTGGCTCAGTGTATCCGTTGGGTTGGTCGATACCTTTAAATATCAAATCACAAGCCGCTTGAAACGCAACGCTGTCATCAAAGTTTGGCGCCATGTTTCGATATAAAGTATCTGCGGAATTTTGCTCATCGACCACTGCTGCCATGCGTTGCAGGGTTTCCGCCACTTGTGCCTGGGAACAAATGCCATGATGTAGCCAGTTTGCAATGTGTTGGCTGGATATTCTTAGCGTCGCTCGATCTTCCATCAAACCTACATCATCAATATCAGGTACTTTAGAGCAACCTACGCCTTGATCGATCCAACGTACCACGTACCCCAAAATACCCTGGGCATTGTTGTCGAGTTCTGCTTGAACTTCTTGGGCTGAGAGATTTTCACCAGCAAGCAAGGGGATACGAAGAATCTCATCAACGCTGGCAGGTGAGCGTTGCGCAAGCTCGTTTTGTAAACTCAATACATTAACCTGGTGATAATGCATGACATGTAATGTCGCTGCTGTGGGCGACGGCACCCACGCGGTGTTCGCACCGGCTTTGGGATGACCAAGCTTGGCCACCAGCATTTCGGCCATTTCATCAGGCTTTGGCCACATACCCTTACCTATTTGTGCGCGACCACGAAAACCTGTCTCCAAGCCAACATCAACATTTGAGTCTTCATAAGCCAGTATCCATGGCTGAGCTTTGATGACTTCTTTTCGCAATACCGCACCCGCTTGCATACTGGTGTGAATTTCGTCACCGGTGCGATCCAAAAAACCGGTGTTAATAAACACAATGCGATGCCTAGCCTGCTCAACACAATTTCTGAGATTAACCGAGGTTCGCCGCTCTTCATCCATAACACCAATTTTTAGCGTGTTGTTGGCTAAACCCAATGTCTGTTCAATACGCTCAAACAAAGCAACCGCTAAGGCCACTTCCTGGGGCCCATGCATTTTCGGTTTCACTATATAGACGCTGCCTGCACGAGAGTTTTTTACGCGACTGTTGCCGTTTAAGTCGTGCATGGCAGCCAAAGAGGTTACAAAACCATCCATAAAACCTTCAGGCACTTCTTCACCCTGAACATCCAATATTGCATCGGTGGTCATGAGATGCCCAACATTGCGAACCAACATCACGCTGCGGCCATGTAAGGTTAGCCCTTTACCGTGTATGTCTGTGTACTGGCGATCAGGATTTAACCTTCGAACAATGCTGCGATCACCTTTCTCTATGTGTTCTTCTAGGTCGCCTTTCATAAGACCACACCAGTTGCCGTAGACTACGCACTTGTCTTGGGCATCTACCGCTGCTACCGAGTCTTCACAATCTTGAATTGTGGTGATTGCAGATTCTAAAGCAACGTCTTTGACGCCAGCTGCATGCACCGCACCCACAGAATCATTACGATCTATTTGAATCTCGATGTGCAAGTTATGGTTCTTAAGCAATATCGAGCTGGGATCTTGCTCGTTGATAAATCCAACCAATTGTTCAGGCTGCACCAGCCCGGTATTTTCACCACGGCTAAGAATTGCGCGTAGCACACGGGTCCCACTATCGCCCACTATCAACTCGTATGCAGTAACGTGCGCGTGGCTGGCGTTTAGCAAAGGCACAGTGTCATCAAGATATTGAGTTGCTTTCGCAACCACAAGTTCACCGCGAGCCGGATTGTACGTGCTGCCTTTTTCACGGCCCGGTTCTTCCGGCAACACATCGGTTCCATAAAGGGCATCATACAAACTACCCCAGCGGGCATTCGCTGCGTTTAACGCAAATCGTGCATTCATCACCGGCACCACCAATTGCGGACCCGCTATCGTTGCGAGTTCTTCATCAACGTTTTCGGTCTCGATCTGAAACGTTTCAGGCGGCGCGAGTAAATAGCCAATCTCGCCTAAGAAACGCTTGTAACCCTCGGCATCATGCGCTTGGCCTTTGCGTTGTTGATGATAGGCATCGATTTGCTGCTGCATCTCATCTCGCTGTTTCAACAGCGCTTTATTAACCGGACCTAATTCAGCAACGCACGATTCAAAGCCACTCCAAAATTTCTCCAAGCTCACACCGGTGCCGGGCAAGATACGATTGCTGATAAGTTCGTCGAGCTCAGCTGCGACTTGCAGCGAGCCGCGCTGTATGCGGCTATGGGTCATTGCTTTAGCACCTGGATGAATAAATGGCGGAGCATTATAGCGGCCGGCCAACATTCAACCAAAAGGAAACTATGCATAGAATAAATTCCTCGCAGGAATGTATCCTGCTGGTTTGGCACACCATTGTCGCTGTGTAATTATCTTTCCAACAGTGACGAGTACGGAGAAACAAATGAATCAGCGTTTAGAGGGCAAGTGTGTTCTGCTCACCCAGGCCGAGGATTACATGGGTCCAGCAACCAGCAAACTTTTCCGCGAAGAAGGAGCTGAAGTGGTTTGTGACAGCACAGATCTAACAGAACCAGGTGCTTGTGAAAGCGTGGTGCAAAATGCAGGCAGGATAGATATCTTAATCGCCAACCTCGCATCACAAAACTATTCAGGTATACATGCAGTAGATCTGCCCGATGACGCTTGGGCAAATACCTTCGACGTCATGGTGCATCCGTTACACCGATTGTGTCGCGCGATACTTCCTCAAATGATCGAGCGCCAGGCTGGAAAAATTGTCGTTTATGGCAGTGCCACGGCACTGCGTGGCCTCAAAACCGTCACCGCTTATAGTGCGGCTAGGGCAGCGCAGGTGGGTTATGTTCAATCTCTTGGGGTAGAGGTGGCAGCCAACAATATTCAAGTCAACCTCATCGCACAAAACTACGTTGAGAACCCGGTGTACTACCCAGAAAAGCTGCGACAACGCGAGTCTTTCCAAGCCTCCCTGAAACGCCAAGTGCCATTAGGTCGCCTGGCAAAAGCAGAAGAAGATGCCCAGTTTGCATTGTTCTTAGCCTCACAAGAAAGTGATTTCTTCGTCGGCCAAGCCATCCCCTTTTCAGGCGGATGGATTCAGCGTTGATGATGTCCATACACCACCGGCAAGTAGTTTTTAGTGGTTAATTACTGTATATACATACAGTATGAAATTGTTACGGCCACTACATAAACGGCGAAGCCGGAGACGACAGCGAGCGATCATTCTCAACAGCAGTGAATTAACCGAGCACTTTGGTCTGTCTCAACAGGCTATGGCCGCACAAAGCTTAGAGCAGTTTTTAAAGCTGCATCAAATCCCGTATCACAAAGACAGTAAGGGTGAAATTTGGGCTTCCATTGTGAGTAATGACAGTACCGATCAACCACCTAAAAATTGAGCAGATACCGCATACGCCCTGCCCCCACTAACTACTCCATCGACTTTAAGCTTACCCACATAGGAAGATTTTGCTTTGAGTTTTGCTATGCGCACACTCCTGGTCTTGGTCACGGATGCCATTTTGAGTTCCACCCGCACGACAATGTTTTTTAATGCAACGCCGGTACGATTTGTCACCTCAACCACATACTCTTTACGTTCATTCAATCGAATGCGGGCAGTGATATATTTCGCGGGCTGATCTGCTACTTCTAAACGCACGAGGCTAGAACGCGCCGCGGTACTCGCACTGTTTTGCCCTTGGCTGGCCTGCTGGTAATAGACTTTTGCCGCACTTACATCACCCCGAGCTTCGGCTATCTTACCCAAGGCTTGGTAGGCGGTTGCCGTAGGCAACAAACGTACCGAATGATCTAAGTTCTGTTTAGCGTTGGTCGGCTCCTCGAGTTGTGCATAAGCCAAACCCCGACTCAAATAAAAGGCAAAGTAGCCACTGTTCCGATCTATGGCCCGATCAAAGTTAGTAATGGCATCGGTCCATCTTGCTTGCTTGTTACGAATAGATCCTCGCAAACCATGGAACTGAGATTCACGACCATAGAGCCTAATCGCTTTCGCAATCTCCCCGGCCGCCGCCTCTAGCTCATCTTCGGCATATAAGGACATGGCTTCATCAAAAGCATCATATGCCGGTTGCGCAGACATGAGTTCGGACATCGCCGTTTCGAATTCAGCCTGACCAAAAATACCGGACGTAAAGCCTTCACGGCGCAATTGCTTCACCAACATTTTGTTATTTGCAACACGTTCCATCGAAGCAGGATGAGACGCAAACAACCCTTGCAACCAACTGCTATTACCTTCACCTGCCAAGCGTGCAAATGTTTCTTGTAGGGTGATCGCTGCATAAGGGTCATATCCGGCTTTGGCCATAAAACCAGTACCGTAGTAGTCTGCCTCACGCTCGGCATTGCGAGAATACTTCTGGTTGAGGAGTGTCGCGCCAAACTGTGCGGCGCCAACAACATAGGGCGCATAGTCGCTACCAATACTGCCGATAGCAGCCAGTAATACCGCACCCTGTGTAACATAACTCCGCTCGACGCGCTTGGCGCCGTGTCGAGCCGCAGCATGGGCGATTTCATGACCCAGTACTGCTGCGACTTCCCCTTCGTTGCGTAGAGCTTGTAGAAGCCCGCGGTTAATCGCGATCTTACCACCCGGCAAAGCCCATGCATTGGGCACCGAATTATTCAGTACTACAAACTCGTAAGGCAAATCTACACCGCTGGATTGCGCCAGCTTGTTTCCTATACGTGATACGTACGCTGACAGCGCCGCATCTGTCGTATATGCCCCACCTTGCATCTGTTGGGCGGGTGCATATTGCGCTTGACCGATGGCAATTTCCTGTTGGGAACTGATTAAACCCAGCTCTCGTTCTCCCGTCACCGGGTTGACTATGCACCCGGTTAGACAGACCGATACTACAATTAAGGCAATGTTTCTTGTCATTTATGCTTCCCTCTTTGATGACATGGCGGGGCTGACATGGCAGGACCTGTTGTTCGATGTTCCATTTTACCTCCATATTAGCTCAGCGGAATATGCAGAATTACCCCTTATTATAGAAACTTGAAACGACCCCAACTCTCCGATGAGTATTTTGAGGCCAAAGTATTTTAAGGCCAGATGATACCCTGCAATTTATTGTAGGGTTTTTTTTGCGTGCACTTTACTCAACTACAAGACATCACATGATCTAAGGTCACGCAAATAGATAGGTGGTAACGCTACATCAAGAGGTTCTATGAAATATCTACACACCATGGTTCGCGTCAATGACGTTGATGCATCGCTCAAGTTCTATTGTAACGCTCTAGGTCTAGAAGAACTAAACCGTTATGACAGTAAAGCCGGTCGTTTCTCGCTGATTTTCTTAGCCGCTCCCGGGGATGGCCAAGCGCAGGTTGAACTCACTTACAACTGGGACCCAGAACCACTGGCAGGCGGACGAAACTTTGGCCATCTCGCCTACCAAGTTGAAGACATCTACCAAGCCTGTCAAAAACTTGCAGACAACGGCGTCACTATCAATCGGCCACCTCGAGATGGGCGCATGGCATTTGTGCGATCACCAGACGGTGTTTCAGTCGAACTTTTGCAGGCAGGTGGCGCACTTGAACCTGCAGAACCCTGGCTAAGTATGGAAAATACCGGCGAGTGGTAATAGTCCTGCATCCCAGGCACTATCCTATTCACTAATGCTGACGTGACATTCGTTAGCAGTACTTGAATATTAATTTAGCTCATGGCTGAAATTCAGCTGGCTAAGACACAGGAGCACACGTATGAAACTATACAACTCGGTAGGTCCGAATCCCCACGTTGTGCGAATGTTTGCTGCCGAAAAAGGCTTAGACATTCCTCAAGAAGACATCGACATCATGAGCGGGATCAATCGCCAGGATGATTACCTTAAATTGAACCCCGCAGGCCAGTTGCCCTGTCTTGAGCTAGACGATGGTAGTCTAGTCGCCGAAATCACAGCTATTTGCGAGTACTTAGACGAAGTGGGTAGCGGCAATTCGCTGATAGGTGAAACTGCTGAAGAGCGCGCCAAAACACGCATGTGGACTCGGCGAGTAGATTTAAACATTTGTGAACCGCTGGCTAACGGTTTTCGATACAGCGAAGGATTGCCTTTATTCAAAGAGCGCATGATCACAATCCCAGAAGCAGCCGAGGGTCTTAAAAGTATCGCCCGCGATAAGTTGAGCTGGTTGAACGGGCAAATGGACGATGGGCGTCAATTTGTTGCTGGAGATAAAATCACTTTGGCCGACGTATTGTTGTTTTGTATGTTGAATTTTGGCAATCAAGTAGGCCAGCCCTTCGACGAATCTTTGAGTAACATCAAACCTTGGTTTGACCGCGTTCAGTCTCGGCCAAGTGCTGCCGCCTAACGGGCTACTCAGCCAAAGGCAAAATACGCACAACCTCACATAGGGGCTCTTTGAGTCCATATGTGAACTCCTAGCACGCCCATTCCGATTGAATTTGAGACAATTTACGAGCGTGAGCAAGACATCCTGAGGATTGCTTAATATCAGTTTTGTGTTACCTTTAGTAGCAAACTGCTAACAGCAAACTGCCTAGTAGCAAACTGCCGAACGGGATGGCCAACTCGGGCAATCTTGTTAAAATTTTCGGAATTCGTATGCGAACAACCTATATTACCTCGATTGTTATCGCCCTAGTTTTGGCATTGTGGCTATGGTCTGGCCAGGGTAATTCGGATGATACCAACGGCATGGCCTCCCTGGCCGATCAAAACCGAGAGCAAGCCAGAGTACAGGAAGACGCAGCACCTACTCGTGTTCGCGTGGTCGTTAGCGAAGCTGCAGAACGTCAACGCATCATCAAAGTGCGTGGTAAAACAATCCATAAACGTACAGTGGCGGTCAAAACAGAACTCTCAGGGAAAATTGTAAATCGCCCCGTTGAACGCGGTATGCAGGTAGTTAAGAATGATATTCTCTGTGAAATTTCCGTGGAAGATCGGCAGGTTTCATTGGTTGAAGCACAAGCCTCAGTTAATCAGTCCCGGATCGAATATCAAGGCGCATTACGTCTGAAACAAAAAGGCTTTAACTCACAAACAGCCATTGCCGGAGCCAAAGCAAGATTGGCCACTGCTCATGCGAACCTCGCTCGTCGGCAACTTGATCTACAAAAACTCCAAGTTCGTGCACCCTTTACTGGGCTCGTGGAAGACGTACATCAAGAAATAGGCGCCTACGTGACTGCAGGAAGCAATTGCGCAACCATTGTCGATATGGACCCGATGTTACTGGTAGGCCGGGTTTCTGAACGCGATGTGGTCGCTCTTTCTCTTACCCAAACGGCTTCCGGCATGCTCAGTAACGGCAGCACGGTTTCAGGTCCATTGACCTTTATCGGACAAACCAGCGATCCAGCAACACGTACTTATCCAATCGAAATACAACTACCCAACCCCAACTACACGTTGCGTTCTGGCATCACCACCGAAATAGACATTCCGGTGGAGAATGTCATGGCACAAAGAGTCAGTCCTGCATTATTTGCCTTAGATGACGAAGGCGCTATTGGCGTACGTACTATTGATGCCAACAATGTCGTTGAGTTCCACAACATTGAGATTCTCGCCGACGCAGAAGAAGGCGTATGGGTGTCAGGCTTGCCCAACCTGGCCAGAATTATCGTAGTGGGACAAGAGTTAGTCACTGCTGGTGAACGCGTAGATCCTGTGTTTGAAAACAAGATTGCCAAACCTGCTCTACCGAAATCAGGTCCAGCAACCCAGACCCTCGATGCCAGCGCGCAAATGTCCTCCTCAAGTGTATCCAAAGTAGCCGCTATACCGCCTGGCAGCTCAATACCATAGGCTAAAACAGAATGTACGCCTTCATCGATGCCGCCATTGCGCGTTCTCGTACTACCATGCTCATTATGTTCATGGTTGTTCTAGCCGGACTCATCGCCCGCTCGGTAATACCCGTAGCAAACGAGCCCGACATTGACGTCCCATTCTTTATCATTACCGTGGTACATGAAGGTATTGCTCCGGAGGATGCCGAACGATTACTGGTACTGCCTTTAGAAATAGAGATGCGTAACGTTGAAGGCATCGAGGAAATGACCTCCTTCGCTTCGGAAGGTGCGGCCACCTTGATGGTGGAATTCGACGCCGACTACGATCTAAATAAGGCACTCATCGATACGCGAGAAGCGGTGGATCGAGCTAAGACCGAATTCCCGTCCACTGCGGAAGAACCCATTGTTCAAGAAGCCAGTGTCGAAGATTTTCCAATTTTGCAGATCAATATCGTTGGCGATGTTCCTGAGCGCATGCTCTATAACATTGCACTGGATCTGCGTGAAACAATTGAAACGATTCCCGATGTCCTAGGCGCAGATATGTTCGGCCATCGAGAAGAACTTCTAGAAGCCATCATCGACCCCAATGAGCTCGAAGCATACGAGATTTCCTCTGAACAGTTGATCAACACCATCGTACGCAACAATCGCCTCATTCCAGCGGGAAGCTTAGATACAGGCGAAGGCCGCTTTGCAGTAAAAATTCCCAGCATCATAGAGCAAGCGTCCGACGTATTTCAGCTTCCGGTTCGCACCGACGGTGACACTGTGGTGACGTTGGGTGATGTCGCCACGGTTCGTAGAACATTCAAAGACAGAACAAGCTATGCGCGGGTAAATGGACGCCCTACGATTTCTCTGCAAATCATCAAACGTGCCGACGCCAACATTCTCAGCACCATCGCCGCAACCAAGGTAAAAGTGGATGAGTATCGGCCTCGTTTGCCAGGCCGTGTCGATGTATTCTACACCACAGACCAAGCACCCTTTGCACAAGGCCAGGTTACCGAGCTACAAGGCAATATTTTCACTGCCCTTGGTCTGGTTATGATCGTTGTAGTGGCAGCAATGGGATTCCGGAGTGGGGTTATTGTTGGTTTGAGTATTCCGGTGTCTTTTCTATTCGCACTGATTTTTATCTATCTGCTCGGCTACACCTTTAACTTTATGGTCATGTTCGGCATGTTGTTAGGCCTCGGCATGCTCATAGACGGCGCCATAGTGGTGACCGAGTATGCTGACCGGAAAATGACTGAGGGTTACTCTGCCCGGCCCGCCTATACCTTAGCCGCAAGGCGCATGTTTTGGCCGGTGGTGGCATCTACGGCAACCACTCTAGCGGCATTTTTGCCCTTAATGTTCTGGCCCGGTATATCTGGGAAGTTCATGCGCTACTTACCCGTAACTGTATTCACTGTTCTGAGCGGATCACTACTTTACGCCTTGGTATTTGGTCCGGTGTTAGGGTCTTTGTTTGGCAAGGCGGGTACTCGCGATAAAAAAGCCCAAGCAACACTGAAGCAGCTTGAAGAAGGCGACCCTACCACTTTGAAATCTCTCACGGGTTGGTATGCAAGGCTGCTATCTGTCGCAAGCCGCTACGCAGTGGTGACCTTAGCACTGGCTTTAACGGTTTTGATTTCCACCTTTTGGGCCTATGGCCAGTACGGTAAAGGCGTGATCTTTTTTTCTGACTCAGAGCCTAAATACGCCAACATTAGTATTCGCGCTCGCGGTAACTTAAGCGTTGAAGAAGTCAACAAACTGGTAAAGGAAGTAGAAGATGAAGTATTAGAAGTAGGCGGCATTAGCAGCCTCAACACAACTACCTTACTGACAGGAAGACCATCACGTTCTGGCTCTATGGACCGAATTGGTCAGATGTTTCTGGAGCTACATGATGAAAACCTGCTAACAAAGTCAGGCACGGAAATTCTCGAAGAAATTCGCCAGAAAACCAGCAACTTTGCAGGCGTTACTGTCGAAGTCGAAAAAATGCAGAACGGTCCACCTACCGGCAAGGCCCTGTTACTACAGTTTTCATCCCACAACAAAGCTTTGCTCGAACCTGCCGTCACCCGCGTGGTTGAGCACATGAAGTATGGGATGGAAGGTATAAGAGACATCGATGACACACGATCACTGCCTGGTGTGGAATGGAAGCTGTCGGTGGACAAAGCTCAAGCGGCCATTTACGGCGCCGATGTAAGTCAGGTCGGAATCGCGGTACAGCTCATCACCAATGGCGTGAAAGTAGGCGAATACCGCCCGGACAGATCGGACGATGGCGTAGACATCCGGGTTCGATATCCCACTGACTCACGCGGCATAAGTGCCTTAGACGAGCTACGCATCGCGACCCCCAAAGGCTTGATCCCTATCTCTAATTTTGTCACAAGGGAGCCAACAGCCAATGTTGACACCATACAGAGAATCGACGGCATCCCAGTCGAACAGGTTCGTGCCAATGTTGCGCCAGATATTCTCGCCGACGACAAAGTCCAAGAATTGCAAAAATGGATCGAGCAACAAACTTGGCATCCAGACCTAACCATTGTTTTCCGTGGCGCAAATGAAGAACAAGCCGAAACTTTTAATTTCGTTCTAGGCGCATTCGGCATATCGCTGTTGCTGATGTTTGTATTGCTCGTTACACAATTTAACAGCTTCTACCAAAGCTTCTTGATTCTATTTGCAGTGGTGCTGTCTACAGCTGGCGTGTTCTTGGGCTTACTGATTACCAACAACCCCTTTAGCGCGATTCTAACCGGGGTTGGCATTGTCGCCTTGGCAGGTATCGTGGTGAATAACAACATCGTGTTAATTGATACTTACAACCATATAAGGCGTGAACATCCAAACCTCGACTACATCCAACTCATAGTGCGCACCGGTGCGCAGCGCCTACGCCCAGTCATGCTCACCACCATTACAACCGTTTTTGGGTTGATGCCCCTCGCGAGTAATTTAAGCATCGACCTACTTAACCGCACGGTAAACTACGGCGGCCAACTGTCTTCGTTTTGGGTACCTTTGTCGCAAGCCATTGTTTCGGGGCTCACATTCTCAACCCTGCTAACCTTGGTAACTACCCCAGCAATGCTCGCCCTACCTCATCAAATCAAACATCTATGGCAGCGCTATAAGCCTAAGTCTCGAAAAGATGCACGCCAGGAAATGAGCACTTCCCCCACATCAGCAGGTTAGCTACTCTTATAGTCATCACAAAGTGTCCTAACAGTGCCCTGGATCCAACCACTTGCAGAATTAACCCTCGCTGACATAGATAGAGTCGGTGGGAAAGCAGCCCACTTGGGCGCGCTGATGCGTGCTGGCTTTAACGTTCCCAAGGGCTTCGTCATTGATGTAGAAGCCTTCACCAGCCACTTTGGTTTGGTTACAGATCCACTGGTAAGGCCTGTCGTACCGCGACTACAAGCCGAATTCATGGCGCAGATCGTTGCCGCACTCATCACTCATCTAGGCGATGTTAAGGAATTGGCCATACGTAGCTCTTCTACCCAAGAAGATTCAAACCTGGCCAGTTTTGCCGGACAGCATTCAACTTACTACTTTGTCGCCCCACAACGCATCGACCAAGCCATAGTCGATTGTTGGATGTCGCTGTGGTCTCAGGCAGCATTGGCCTATCGCAGGGCAGGTTGGGCAGAAATCGCCTCTGGCGAACCCGTGCGCATGGCCATCATCGTTCAGCAGATGCTGCCAGCTACGCGGTCTGGTGTAGCCTTCAGTCAAGACCCTATAACCGGCGTCAATGAATGTGTCATCGAAGCTACTTGGGGGCTCGGGGCCGCCCTTGTGGATGGACGCGTATCACCTGACCACGCACGGGTTAGTGAGGCGGGTGAACTGATCTCCTATAACATCAGTGACAAGCAGTATCAGGTCTCTCCATCACCAAGCAATTTGGACGGCAATCGACTGCAAGAAGTCTCAATCGCACGACGTCACCAAGCCGTACTGAGCACGTTGGAAGTCGAACGGATCGCGAATATCTCCCAGCAACTCGAAGCCCTATTTGAACAACCCCAAGATATAGAATGGTCATACGTTGACGAGCAACTCTACCTGCTTCAGTCCAGACCTATTACCAGCCAAGCTAAGTGCCACAACATTGACAAGAAGTTAGTACTGTTTAAACCACTAGCGGAAAACTTTACAGAACCCTTAACACCGCTGACCCAGGACTTGCTTAGCCACCTACTTCCCAGTATTGGCGCGTTCTACAACGGCCGTTTCTACCTCGATGCAGACATTATCTCGACACTCTCACCTTTCGTCATCAGCGATACAGAGATTGCAGACCTTATGTTGCTACGACACAGCCCCAAGCGATTGAAATTATCCATTGCAAAACTACTTAAATCTGCAAGCTTCTTCGCCTTAGCATTCCTTATGGACGGCGCAAACTGGATACGTGCCGCTCGCAGCACACCAGAGTCACTACAGGGCTATCGCCGTGTTGTTGACAAAATTATTCAGCAACGCAAATTAGGCATCGCGCAAACCATGCATCGGCTGGTATGGGGGCGCGGTTTTTTCGAACCCATGAGCAACAAAGCGTTCGTGCTTAACATTTCTGCGGGACGCTACTTTCTGTACATTGGCATACTCAACGCCTGTGTCACCCGCTTCGCGCCACAATACCCCATTAAGCAATTAAGCAAGACCTATCACGGCCGCCGCGACATGCAATCGCTACAATTGTTAGAAGAACTTCGACACTTGAGTCAAGACCTCGAAGAAGCTCTCGACAGCGACAGCAATGAGGCTGAGCAAATCAAAAATGTATTATCAGGACAAGCCACCACCCTTCCCCACGGCCACCCATTCACCATCGCTTTTGACAAATTCATAAGCAGTTTCGGCCATAGAGGCCCACGAGAGATGGAAGTTGCAGCACCGCGCTGGCGCGAAACCCCAAAAGCACTCTTAGAGCTGTTACGCGCGACCCCGGTCCAAGCCGACACCATTAATAAAACCCATGGCAGCTATTTGGCCGCACGAGATGAGTTACACGCCTATCTAAAACCATGGCAACGAAAATTCGTCGAGCATCTTTGTAACAAGATCGCGCACTTTACTGCGCTGCGCGAAAATACTCGGCATTATCACATCATGGCATTTGCCGCTATTCGACAAAAATTGTTGGATAAAGAACGCCAGTTGATCGAAAACGCAAAGCTCACTCAAAATGGAGACATATTTTTTCTCACCATCAGCGATATCGAAGCCCTTACTGACAACACCAAGACCTCTGAAGAAGCCCAAACAGCCATAAGATTACGTCGCCGCCAATGGCATCGAAGAGCGCGTGGCGAGTTGGTTGAGTGCATCAACATAGAGGCTTCAACATACACCAACAACGACTTACCCGAGAATGTGTTACATGGACAGTGCGCAAGCCCAGGCTACTGTGAAGGCAAAGCTAGAGTTATTTTCTCTCCGCAACAAGCCAAACACCTGCAGCCAGGAGAAATTCTGGTCGCACCGTATACCGATCCAGGGTGGACTCCTTTGTTCATCCGTGCATCAGGCATTATCGTCGAGACAGGTAGCTTTCTATCTCACGCGGGTACCGTTGCAAGAGAACTACATGTACCTTGCATAGTTGACGTTAAGGGTTGTACTCAAGAAATTAAGACCGGCCAACGTCTCAGGTTGAACGCAACCAGCGGAAGAATTGAGACCCTCATATGAGTTCCTGGACGTTTGCCCTCATTTATATACTGAGCTTACCCTTAGCGGTTGGTTACCTTGCAAATCTGTTAGCTTTGATCGACGAATCTCGCTACAGCTACGCACTGATCCGCATTATCGGTAGCACTTCGTTAGTATTCGTATTCTTGTTAGTCACCGTACGGCAGTGGTGGATGCCGATGTTGGCTGCTTTGTTAACCGTTACCCTATTGCATGTCCTAGCGCCCTACATAGCCAAGAAGTACTGGTTGGGAGTAGACACTTACTCCGATGAACCTTTGTCGCCAAGTATTAACGAAAATGCGGAAAAAGAACCCCGGTGAAAGGATTGGGGAGGGGAGGGAAAGCCGGTCACCGGGGTACTTAGAAAATCGATGTGCCTCATATAAACCATATTATGCACACCAGACCTTCTCTCTAGGTATAGCAAACATCTACAAACCAGCAAGGACATACGACCCTGTGCAGTGGCGATAAATCTGCGCTGCGGTGAAAATCACATGTTCATGTAGAAATTAATAAATCTATCTAAACCATTGAATAATATGAAGAATAGGCCAATTAAAATTACCAAAGCTATTGCTACGCCGAACGCGCTTCAATCGCTTCTGCGAATGCAACTACGCGTTGCGCCTCGGCAGCATGTAAATTTTCAACCAGCTTGCCATCTAACACCGCAACTCCTTTGCCCTCCCCCAAGGCTGTTCGCCATACCTCGAGCAAACGCTCAGCTTGGACCACATCATCTGTCGAATATCCAAATACCTCATTGGTCACAGATATCTGGCTTGGGTGAATGAGCGTTTTGCCATCAAATCCCATAGCTCGGCCATCTTCACACACGCCCCGCAAAGATTCTTCGTCTCTAAAATCTAGGTGCACGCCATCGAAAATGTCCTTACCGAAACGCCGCGAAACCAAAACACAATGTTGTAATGCATATTGAATATTTGCCCGACCAGGAATATGTGCCGCGCGCAGTTCCTTTACCAAATCGCTGGTCCCCATGACCAGTGCTTCCACTCTAGGGTGGTCGGCAAACGCAGCTAAATCCAAAACACCCGTCGGTGTTTCGATCATCAACCAGATGGGCACCTGTTTTCCGCCCGCACCATTCACTGCATCAACGATCTCAGTCACTTGATTTCGGCACTCTACCTTTGGGAATAGCATTCCATCAATGTTTTGCCCAGCGAACGCGTTTATGTCGCCCAAACCCCACTCGGTGTCCAAACCGTTTACCCGCACTAACAGTTCTCGATAGCCATATCCACCCTGACCAATGGCTTCGAGCACTTGCGCCCGCGCGAGTTCTTTTACCTCCGGCGATACCGCATCTTCCAAATCAAATATGATGGTATCGCAAGGAAGTTCTTTGGCCTTTTGCATAGCGCGCACATTGGCACCCGGCATGTACAAGATAGAACGTCTTGGTTTCATTGTAATTTATCCGTTTTTTGTCTCATTCTGCGACAATCCAACCCGCTTCGACGGTGATAATGTGACTTGTGACCATGTAACAACAACCTCATCTAATACCATTAAGGTCGTACCAAGCGCAAGGACGCGACTAGCCTATGGGCATGCGTATAAATTCATCCAGAGACGTTGCAATATTCATCGTTGCAACCACCACGCTCACCATATTACTGACAGAAACATTCATCGGTTTACTGTATTTCCTCGGTGGCAGAGAAGCATTTCATGTAGAAAATGCCATCATTTTCGGCGTGCTCGTGCCGATCTTAATTTGTACCCCTATCACCTACATCATGGGTCGAATGAGTTTGGCACTGTCTCACACCCAGAAAGATCTACGTGAACTCGCTCATACTGATCCTTTAACAAAATTACCCAATCGCCGATCTTTCTTCGACGACGCAGCACGCAGCTTAGAGCAATGCCGCATCACAGGTGTTCATGCCACATTGTTGGTGATCGATGCAGACCATTTTAAAGAGCTCAACGACAACTACGGCCATTTAGTTGGGGACAAAGCATTGAGTAACATCGCCGACATTCTGCGTGAAAATTTTCGTCACAACGATTTCTTGTGTCGCGTCGGGGGTGAAGAATTTGCCGTCCTTCTGCCAGATCTCGACACAGACCAAGCTGCTCCCCTAGCGCAACGATTGCTCGAAGCCGTCTGCGCCTCTCCGCTGTGCGAAAACAACGCCATCATTGAATACTCCGTCAGCTGCGGTATCGCCGACACTCGATCGAGTTACGATCTCCCTACGCTTTTCAAAGCTGCAGACGACGCCATGTATATGGCGAAGAAACAAGGCCGTAATCGCATCGCTACTTTCGACCAAGCAGCTTAATCCTCCACACCACGCTTAACCCTCCACACTTGAGGGCCGAACGGCGGCCACCTCACACTTCTTTTTAGTACTCATAAGGGTTCAATGATACGATCCTACCCTGTGTGAATAACCTTTCCTATTCAACCAATTAGGGGTGCGAAGTGGCGGATACATTTGATCTCGCGGATAAAGTAATTGCTATTACCGGGGCTTCATCGGGCTTTGGCCGTCACTTTGCGGGTGTGCTTGCCGACGCCGGAGCCAAAGTCATCTTAGGCGCGAGACGCGAAGAAAAACTGGCTGAGCGAGTAACGCAAATTCAAAGTGTTGGAGGCGAAGCCAAGGCTGTTGGCTTAGACGTCACTAATAAAGACAGCATCGAAAATTTCATCGCCACGTGTTTTGAAACCTACAACCAGCTAGATGTGGTGATTAACAATGCCGGTGTCGAAGCAGGCGCAAAAACCTATGCAATGATCGATGAAGACGATTGGGACTACGTCATGAACACCAACCTCAAAAGTGCCTGGCTGGTTTCTAAGACCTATACCAATCAAGTGGTCGCACATAAACAAAAAAGCGGCAACATCATTATGATTTCATCTATAACAGATACCCGCACCATTAAAGGCCAGTTCCCTTACGCTGTATCTAAGGGCGGTATAACGCGCATGACTCAAGTCATGGCCTTAGAAGCTGCACGTTACAACATAAGGGTTAACGCACTAGCGCCAGGCTATATATTGACAGACGTCAGTCGAATCTTGTTGGAAAGTGAGGGCGCACCTGAATTTAAAAACGGCATTCCCATGCGTCGCTTTGGCGAGTTCGAAGATCTAAATGGCCCCCTGATGTTATTAGCCAGCGATGCATCTAGTTATATGACCGGGTCTGTGCTCACCGTCGACGGCGGTCATGTATGCGCTTCCCTTTAACAAATTTTAGATTGGCAAGGAAACAACATGTCTGACATTCGACCATTCGAAGTGACCATCAGCGATGCAACCATTGCAGATTTAAAACAAAGGCTCGCTAACACGCGCTGGCCAGAAGCTGAAACCCCTGATGATTGGAGCCAAGGCATCCCGTTGGCTTATACCCAAGAAATAGTCGCGTACTGGTTAGACCAATACGACATGCAACGCTTGGCAAACCGACTCAACGCCTATGACAATTTTTGCACCGAAATTGACGGGCTAGACATTCACTTCCTACATATTCGTTCAAGCCATGCCAATGCCAAACCGCTCATATTGACCCACGGTTGGCCTGGATCTGTTGTGGAATTCCTCAAGGTCATCGGTCCTCTGACAGAACCCCAAGACCATGGCGGCGTTTCGGCAGATGCCTTTCACCTAGTTATACCTTCACTGCCGGGCTTTGGGTTTTCAGGCAAACCCACCGATGTGGGCTGGGGGGTTGAGAAAATTGGTGGCGTGTGGGCAAAGTTGATGAAGCGGCTAGGCTACGACAAGTACCTCGCGCAAGGTGGTGACTGGGGTGCCATAGTCACCACTGCAATCGCAGCAATAGACTCAAAGCACTGCTGCGCCATCCATCTCAACATGGTTATATCGGCTCCAGATGCTAACGCTGACGACCTAACCGAACTCGAAATATCTGCTCTACAAGGTTTGCAATACTACCAACAGTGGGACTCTGGGTACTCCAAACAACAAAGCACACGACCACAAACCATCGGCTACAGCCTGGTGGATTCACCTGTCGGGCAAGCAGCTTGGATACTAGAGAAATTCTGGGCATGGACAGATTGCGACGGCAATCCAGAAAACGTCTTAAGTAAGGACGAATTGCTCGACAATGTGATGGTCTACTGGGTTAATGCGGCCGGCGCTTCTTCTGCAAGAATTTACTGGGAGAGTTTTGGCAGCGCCAGAACAGGGGGACAAATTAAGGTACCCATGGGTGGCACAATCTTCCCCAAAGAAATTTTTCGGACCAGTCGCCGTTTCGCTGAAAAAATGTTCCCTAACATTATCCATTGGGAAGTTAAGGACACTGGCGGTCACTTTGCTGCCTTTGAACAACCCGAGGTTTATGTTCAAGAGGTGCGCAATTGTTTTCAACAAACCTCTACATGAACAGGACACCTAGTGTCCTGTCTGACTAATATGAGCGAGCCACTATGGTCCCCCACGCCTGAGCAGGTTGAAGCTTCCCAGCTAACCCAATTTTCTCGCTGGTTAGAAAACCAAACTGGGCAGCAGTTTTCGAGTTACGAAGAGCTACACAAATTTAGCATTACTCACCCAGGCCGGTTCTGGGATAGCTATTGGCACTACACGGGTATCATTTCTTCAAAACAAGCCAACGAACCGGTAGCTGATCTAGAGCTGTTTCCTGGTGCTCGGTGGTTTCCTGAAGCCAGCCTAAACTACGCCGAAAATCTACTTCAAGAACACTCGTCCAAGGTCGCCTTCGTTTCCATCCTCGAAAACGGCGAACGTACCACAACCAGCTACCAATCGCTGTTTGATCAAACCCAAAGTATTGCCTCCCAACTGGCAAGCTTAAACATAGCCCCGGGGGATCGCATCGCCGGTTGGCTACCTAACATTACCCAAGCAGCCGTCGCCATGTTGGCCTGCTCGAGCGCGGGGGCCGTATGGTCATCATGCTCTCCAGACTTCGGCGCATCCGGGGCACTAGATCGATTCGGCCAAATTGAACCTAGAGTACTGTTCGCCTGTGACGGTTATCTCTATGGCGGCAAGACGATTGATATCACAGACAAAGTGCGCGCGGTGGCCGCTGCCGTACCCTCCATCCAAAAAATAGTTTGGATCTCCATAATAAACCGCGATCTGACCTTATTCGAAGGCGAAGAAAAATGGGACACCTGGTTAAAAAAGCCCTCCAGACCTTTGATTTTCAAACAATTACCCTTCGACCACCCGCTCTTTATAGTCTATTCCAGCGGGACCACAGGAATGCCAAAGTGCATTGTTCACAGTCAAGGCGGCACCTTGATACAACACAAAAAGGAACACCAGCTACATGTCGACTTACGCCCGCAGGACACGCTATTTTTCTTCACCACCTGCGGTTGGATGATGTGGAATTGGCTCATCAGCGCGCTCGCAAGTAAGTGTACTATCGTGCTGTTTGATGGCTCTCCATTTCAGCCAACACCAGCCGCGATGTTTGATATTTGTGAAACTGAAAACGTGACTGTTTTTGGCATCAGTGCCAAGTTTCTAAGTGGTACCCAAAAAGTGGGCGTCAAACCAGTTGCAAGCCACGATCTAAGTCATATGCGCATGCTCCTCAGCACCGGCTCACCCCTGAGCGAAGAAAGTTATCGATATGTCTACAACGACGTGAAACCACAGTGTCATTTAGTTTCAATGTCTGGCGGCACAGATTTACTTTCGTGCTTTCTGATCGGCAACCCTAACAAGCCAGTTTACGAAGGTGAGCTACAATCTGCTGGTCTCGGCATGGCTGTCGATATATGGGACGAAAATGGACACTCGTTAGTTAGGAACCAAGGCGGCACTCAGGGTTTGAAAGGAGAGCTGGTCTGTACTGTCTCCTTCCCCTCGTGCCCCATCGCCTTTTGGAATGACCCGGGCGACCAAAAATTCAAAGCAGCATACTTCGACAGATTCCCTAACATATGGGTACACGGAGACTATATTGAGCTGACGCAGAACGACGGCTATATAATACATGGCCGCAGTGATGCTGTGCTTAACCCGGGTGGTGTGCGCATTGGTACGGCTGAAATTTACCGGCAAGTCGAGCATTTTGACGAGATCATAGATTCAGTTTGCGTAGGCCAAAACTGGAAAAACGATGTGCGGGTATTACTGTTTGTGGTTATGCGCGAGAACACGCCTCTAACCACAGAACTAACGTCACAAATCAAGCAACGAATACGCGAACATGCATCTCCGCGGCACACACCTTCAAAAATAATTGCAGTCGGCGATATTCCACGCACCATGAGTGGGAAAATCGCAGAGTTGGCGGTCAAAGATGTGCTGCACAACCGCCCTGTTAAAAACACCAGCGCCCTGGCCAATCCGGAGTCGTTGAAGAATTTTGAAGCCCTCAGCGAGCTACAACCCTACCCTGGTTAGAGCACCGGGTATTCAAAGGGCCGCGCGTCTAAAAACCTTCGTAGAACATTACTGGTCAGCGTTTCAACTTCATTATTGTATTCGTTATGTGCTAACGATCCGGCATATGATATTGAACCGGTACTAAAAACCGCGCCCCCACCTGGTACCTCGAAGAAAACCATATCTGCGTGCACAGTAGGGTCATCGACATAATTCTCCATCATGTGGAATTCTTCCTTAGTCCGCAGCATTCCAGGACGATGATCTTCGGAAGTTGCTATCACTACAGCATGGGCAGGTGAACCAAGGTTAACATCCCATCGATCTATTTCTTCACCTGCCGCACCACCACCTTGGTTGCCGAAGTTGCCCCAGCTGTGCGACGTGCGGTCAACGCCCTCGACGATAAAATCGACACGAGGGTTCAACGCGCCAGACTGTAAGCGGTAGTGCGTACCGCCATCAAAACCTTGGGCTGCGAAGCCGATACCCACCAACTCGTTGGGCGGTTTGCCCAAACGGCGCCACAAACCACCGTACTCACCGGTAAACTGATGATAATACTCACCAGGTTGGGATATCCACGCCCGGGTACCATCTTCCGCTCGACGTACTTCCATAATGGCTGGATTACCCGGTTGAAACGCAACCCGCCAGTAGAAACCATTACCACCCATATACATAAGACGCCCACCGTTACTCAGCCAAGTTGATAACCCCTGCCGCATTTCGGTCGAGTAGTACTCCGGGTGGGTACCCGTGATGATGGTTCGATAACCTGCTAAAGCAGCAGCCCCTTCCAAGTGCAAATCTTCATCAGTGAGCACATCAAAGGCGTAGTCTTTTTCTTCAAGCCAAGCTGTAAGATGAGTATCTGCGTTGAATGCCCAAGTGCCGGTCTTAGGCTTCAAGTTGAGGACTGGGCGTAATCGGGAACTAAAATGTACCCCACTATGGTCGCCATGGTATTCATACATCGAATAGCCAACGTCTTCATGCACGTATAAAAATGCATCATTATCGTGATGAAGTTTGGATGCACCAAATATGCCACCTGCAAAAATCACACGTTGGTTGGCATAGGCTAAGTAGCTCGCCGTGGGCACCAAATACAACAGGTCCGATGTACGCGCACCTTGTTTGGGTCGCACAAAAAACACCACATAGTCTTCTGATTCACCCATACGCACTTTGAGAGCATATTGACCACTGGGCAAGTCATCGGGCACCTGCCACACTAAAGTATCTGCCCAGCCAGCGTCGGTTAGATCATCCTCGTGGAAGTGAATAGCACCATATTGCTCTGGCGCGGATTGAAAGTTTTGTTCTGAACCGTCCCACTTCACACCACATACCGCACGGGTGGGCGTTTGATGCAGCTGACCATGGTGATCGTTACCAGACACGTCAACAATGACCTGTGTTTCAATGCTTTTGGAAAAATCCCAACATGCAATTTTTTCGTTTTCAGCCATGATAGACAGTGCTTCCATGCGACCATTGAAGCATGCGTTATTAGGCCCACTGGCCGCGAGCAAAAGCTTTCCACCTGCCAACCTCAACGCAACCGCCCTATGCGCAGACCATTCTGCAGGCTGCTCTGCCACCTTAGTGCTGATGCGTTTCACCAGCAGATCTACTTCGTCCCCAAAATTCAAGCTCAGGTGATACCAGCGTCGTTGCTGTAAGTTCATCTCCAACGCTATCTCGGCATGCTGCCAGACGGCATGTATACCGTGCGTATCAACGCCGATAACAAGATCACCAAAGGACAGCATGGTTTGTCTGTTCGATCGCAACAAAGTGGGGTAAAACCAAAAACTGATCGTACCCTGTGCCACACTGGGCAGATCGCAGACGGTTGCAAAAGAGCCGGGTAGCAACGGTTGTTCGGAAAGTTGTAGGGGTTCTGGGATCGATGCTACTTCTTCTTCCAACAAACCCGTACCATGGGGCCGGTCGTCGCCACTGATCAGCCGCACGACACTGGCCCTTGCCTCTCCTGGAACGTAGGCACTGAATTTGAAGTTTATCTTTTCGCCTGCTCGAACCGATAACGGGTCGCAATAGCCAACAATGTCTTTGCAAAAACCTTTGGGTAACTCATGCTTCATGCAGCAACTGCCTCCCCTTCTATAGTGATACGGTGCATGAGGCGACGATGTCCGTGATAATCGTTAACGGCAAAGTGCCAGGTTGCCCGGTTATCCCAAAAAGCAAGCGAGCCTGGTTGCCATTGAAAACGATAAGTATGTTCGGGTTGAGCAATATGTTGGTACAAATACTGTAACAAGGGTGCAGACTCTGCCTCTGTCCAACCTTCAAAGTGCAGGGTAAAACCTGGATTCACGTAAAGTGATTTACGCCCAGATAAAGGATGCGTAATCACTGCCGGGTGTACTGCATCTTGGGTCGCCAGTTCAGCATTGCCAAAGCGCCCCTCTAACTCATCCGGACGTTGAGTATCGGCACCAAAGACATGACGAGAAGAGTGCACTGCACGTAAACCCAACAGGGTTTTCTGCAACCCGCGGGATAAGCTGTCGAAAGCTGCACAAGTGCTGGCATATAAGGTATCACCACCACTGGGTGGCACTTCACGCGCGTACAACATACTACCCAATGCCGGTATTTGGTCATAGGAGTGATCAGTGTGCCAACCGCCACCAATGTTGATCTTCTGCCCTGCCTCTTTACGCACTTCTGCGATTTCTGGATAGTCACTTACCTCGGCAAAGAAGCGGTTTATGTTGATGGTCCCCCATTTTTTGGCCAACGCAATGTGTTGTTTCGGCGTCAGTTCCTGATCACGAAAAAACAGCACCGAATGATCTGCGAAAGCCAGGCGGAGCTCTGTCAATGCTCTATCGTCAATTTGGGCCAAGTCGACACCACTGATCATTGCACCAACAGCCCCTGTCGACACCACCTTAATATGTTGCATACTGTTCTTCCTCGTCACCACGACACTTGCAAGGGATTAGAACCGAATATGGCAAAAATGACCACTGGTCAGGCAATTGCAAGAAGTCTGCAGATACATGGCGTTGATACGATATTTGGTATCCCTGGTGCGCATATGTACGATTTTAACGATGCGCTGTTTGAACTCAAAGACGACATCTCTTTCTATACCACTCGTCACGAGCAAGGTGCAGGCTACATGGCCTACGGGTATGCCAAGTCTACCGGACGAGTAGGCACCTATACGGTAGTACCTGGGCCAGGGGTACTCAACTCCGGGGCAGCATTGTGTACCGCCTATGGTGCAACCACGCCGTTGTTGTGTGTCACCGGCAACATCATGTCTAACCTTATTGGCAAAGGTCGCGGGCAGTTACATGAGTTACCAGACCAACTGGCAACACTTCGCAGCATCACCAAATGGTCAGAACGCATCCGATGCCCACAAGACGCGCCAAAAATAGTCGCAGAGGCATTCAACCAACTGCTATCCGGGCGTCCACAACCGGTGACTATTGAAGCACCATGGGATGTCTTCGGTATGAGCGCAGAGGTTGACTTGGCGGTTGATATTGAACCAACACCACCTCCAACACCCAACCAAAGCGACCTACAAGCCGCTGTGAAGCTAATCAAACAAGCCAACAACCCGATGATTTCTGTGGGGGCTGGCGCACTTCATGCTGGCCAGTCGATTGCGCAACTCGCACAACGCCTACAAGCCCCAGTAAGTTCACACAGAAGTGGCAAAGGCATTGTCAGCGATGACTCACCTTACGCCATGAATCTTGTTGCAGCCCGACGCCTCTGGGAAGAAACCGACTTACTCATAGGTATCGGTAGTCGCTTAGAATTACAACATTTTCGCTGGCGCTGGTTTCCACCCGGAATAAAGATCATACGCATTGACATCGATCCCGAAGAGTTCAAACGTATCCCCATGGATGTGGGAATTCTGACAGACTCAGATCTTGGTACACGGGCACTTTTACAAGCCTTAGAGGGCGAACTCGATAAGCGTCCGAGTCGCGAAGCACAATTCCGCTCTGTTAAAGAGAAAAGTCTTGCCGACATCCAAGTTGTACAACCGCAAATGGACTATCTAAACGTGATCAGAGACGTGTTACCACGCGATGGCTTCTTCGTTGAAGAAGTATCGCAAATGGGCTTCACCGCTAGATTTGGTTTTCCAGTCTACGAGCCCCGCCACTATGTGACTTGTGGATATCAAGAAAACCTCGGCTTTGGTTTCAACACTGCACTCGGCGTTAAAGTAGCTCACCCTAACAAATCTGTTATCTCTGTTTGCGGAGATGGTGGCTTCATGTATGGCGTCCAAGAACTCGCCACTGCAGTTCAGTATGGTATTAACGTGGTCACTGTTGTTTTTAACAATAGTGCCTATGGCAATGTGTTGCGCGACCAAAATACCAAATACGGCGGCCGAGTCATCGGTTCAAAGCTGAATAATCCTAACTTTGTTGCGCTGGCAGAGAGTTTTGGTGCCATGGGGATGAAAGCTGAAAATCCAGCCAAGTTAAAAACAGCTCTAGAAGTTGCTTTTGCCGCTGATGTACCTGTGGTGATCGAAGTCCCCGTCAAACAAGGCAGTGAAACCACACCGTGGGAATTTACTCTCCCGCCCGTGCCGTCTGAATAAAATCCTATGCAGTGTAGGCAGATTGGTGGAGCTTTTTTTTCGGTGGCGGCGCGAAAAATATTAGCGCGCCAGACAGTACATTCAGAGATGCAACCACTATAAGCGCACCATCATATACACCCACGATGTCGTGATAATACGATACTGCCCAGGGTGCAATGGCGCCCAGCAGCAGCGCAAAAGGCATACCTGCTCCGCGAATCGCACCGATATGCCGACGTCCAAAGAAGCGTGCCCAAATAACCTCTTGCATAGGAATCATGCCGCCCCAACCCAATCCCAAAACCGCATAGGCTATGTAGATCCAAACAATTTGTTGATGTGCGACCGACACAACAATCAACAACAACGCTAAGCCCGTGACCACTGCAGACAACGCAGCCAACGGTTTGACCGCACTACGATCTATCAAGTACCCCCACACAGGTTTAGACATCATTGCTGGAACTGAAGTCACAAATATGGCGAAGGCTGCTTCGTTTCGAGTCAACCCCGCATCTGTGAGGTAGGGGACGGTATGTAGCAATAAGACAATAATGTTGATTGAGAAAAAGCCAAAAGCGACCACCAAGGCGTAAAAAGACAGCGTGCGTAACGCTTCCGCCCGGGTATAAGCATTGGTATTTTCAGCATCTGCAAGATCACCAGACCCAGCCGCAATTTGCGCATCGCTGTGCCCATCTGGATTTAAGCCATAATCTTCTGGTGCACGTCGCATGAGTAAAGCAACCGGATACAGCAGTACTGCCGCGATCGCCCCCAACCAAATCCACGCCTCTCGCCAGCCAATCACATCGATCAACCAGGTGGCTAACGGGGTAAGCGCAACGCCTCCAAAAGACACACCCATGGCGGCAAAGGCAATGGCTTTGCCACGATTAACCACAAACCACTTGGACAAGGTCACATTAACCACAAGGTTGCCGATCATGGCGCAACCCATGGTTAAGACAACACCATTGAGTATCCACCAAACCCACAGGTCTGCAACAAGGCTATGCAAACACAACGCAACACTCAACACGGTGGTGCCTAACAACATAATGGGGCGTCCACCAAATCGATCAATGCGCACGCCAACAAAAACCGCCACCGCCGCCATCACTATTTGCCCAATGGTTCGCGTCAATGAAAACTCTGCACGCGTCCAGCCTAACTCGTCGAGCATAGGCGTCATAAAACTTCCCAGCACGTAGCTGTACATTCCTAAGGACACAAATTGGGCGATAAAGGCCCCGCAGACCAGCCAGTAGCCGTAGTAGATTTTCTTGTCCAAAGCCGCCTCTAGGCCGTTAGCGCTTTGACCACCCCATCCACAATGGCATCTGCCTTAGCGCGCATTTCTTCATCATTGGCATCTTGAATCGGATGACTAACAAAGACGCGTTGTGCATCAAGCATACCTAATGCTCTAGCTTGGGTTTCAGCAGCATCAACAAATTCTGATGAAGCAATAGAGACTGCAGGCGTGCCCTGAATCTCAAACCATACCGTGTCATGCAAACTGCACGTGGTACAAGAGCCTCAGTCAGCTAACGCTTCAACTACGAAATCATTCTCTGCTTGAATTTGACGGCGAAGCTCATCCGGCGCTGGCTTGGCAAAAGTTGGCTTTGCATAGCGGTTGAAAGTGACATCAGGCAATCGCTGCTGCAATAGTTCCTGCAAGCGATCAATTAACACACTACCCCGTGGCTTAGAGATATCGAGTAAGGCTACGGTGCCAGAAATGCTAGGCGGACGAGGTGTAATACTTCTCTCCACCGGCACCCTTTCGTCGGTTGGATCTAAAATGGTAGTCATATTTGAAGACTCCTACGGTTAGAACTTTTCATTGGGTTATATTTCGTCGATCTTGCGGGAAACCGATATCGAGCCGATCTCCCCAGTTGCCCAGCCGTGAAATGCAGCGGAAAATTTCCCCGCTTCAGACCCGGCAACCACAATGTGAATATCATCTTCTGACTTAAACTTAGGCAGCCGTCTATCGAGTTGCACTTTACTCATCGAGGCAGCCACTTCTGCTTTGAACCCTGTACCGGATACCTCATCGGCGACCAACTCACGGATAGGTCGTGCAGTGACCTCCTGGATTCTTTGGCGCAAGTCTGCCTTGCTATACCCATCTCGCATCAGCGTATCGATATGTTCCGGCACCACTACTAACAAGCAATCAGTTGCATAGTGTGCTTTGGGATTAAATGCTGCTTCTAAACACAAACCCATGGTTCCCGCCAATGCCCCTGCGGAGCGTGAGTCTTGATCAACGATAAGTGTTGGACCACTCGTCATGGTGAAGATGGTCACCACAGAATCGCTTGCATTGAAACCACGTTCAACATGCAACGGCTGCCAGGGACTGCGTTCTTCCCACTCAGCAAAGCACATAGTGAATTTCATCGGATTGCCTAAGGTCGATCGTTCGGTTCCACCTGGGCGCGCACCACCCATATTTCGCAACAGCAAACGTACCGCTCTACCAATGGTGGCATTGGCGCGATTGCCTTGACCCAAGGCACCTAGCTTCATGTTCATGTCGATTTGTTCGCGTATGGGTCCATTCACCACAATCACCGGACTAGCCCCCATGGTTGTCGCCATGACGCCGTGAATATTGTACTCATCCGTACAGATGGCTTGCACCACCGTATTAATTATCGGCATGTACTGCGGCATACAGCCAGCCATAACGGCATTTATCGCAACTTTCTCTACCGTGACCTCACCCATGTTCGGCGGCATAATCGCCAACACTTCTTGAGGGTCTCGATGGCTGCCAGCAAGCATACGCAATACTCGTTCCGGGGTCGGCGGCACTAGCGGCAAACCATCCGAAAAGCCTTGGTCAAACATAAACTCAAAGTCGTCATCACCGCTGCCAATATCAATCTTGCGCGCACGTAACGGGCTATTCTGCGACTCAGCCCTCAGCCTGTCAGCAATCAGCGGATCAGCAGACATAGAGCCGCATCCTGCTCGCCATTCAGGAAATGCGCTCCAATCAATATCGGTGGAGTTAGTCTCAAAAACTAGATCAAGATCTGCGCACAATTGCTGCCATTCATCACGCACAAAACCCACCAAGCACTGGCTGGTCTGACCTTGTTCATCTGTCCAAAACAATGACGGCACTATTTCGATATCGGTGGCGAAAGAGACCTTCAAGGTGGAATCATCGAGCATGGAAAAAGGCGGGGAGTATTGGTTTTCCAACACCGTATTGCCTTGCTGGGTTTGGCCAATCACATGTATGTCTAGATTGCCCTGATAGACTCGATACAATTCTGCCAGTACCGGCATCACCGCATGGCAGGTCGGACAATCTTCTTTGACGAAGCAAACCAAGCCATGGCGCTGACCCGGAAAGCTGATATTTGCCCCGGATGTATCTTCGAGTGAGAACGGCACCACCGCTAAGCCCATAGAATTTAGTCTTCACCATAACTGGAATCGACAGTCTATACCGAGTAAAGTTTTCAGTGGACATATTTTTAGCGTTCCAAGCACACTATTGGAATATGGAATATGGATGGTGAAACATAGATGAGGAGAGGAAGTTGAGTGAATTAAAGGAATTTCGAGCGGACGTTGCTGAGTGGCTAGCAGAGAACTGCCCTGAAGGTGCACGTGGACCCGGCCAAATTCCCAATGGCTCAACTCAAATCAGCTTAGAGCCCGACGTCGCAGTTTGGCTAGAACGCTGTGCAGAAAAAGGCTGGACCGTGCCCATTTGGCCCACCCAATACGGCGGCGGCGGTTTAAGCCCTGCTTTCGCTAAAATTTTGTACGAAGAAATGGCCGTCATCAAGGCACGTTCACCATTGATGGGTATGAGCACATCAATGATCGGCCCGACGTTGTTGGAATATGGTACCGACGAGCAAAAACAACGTCACCTCCCAAAAATTGCCCGGGGCGAAATTCAATGGTGCCAAGGTTACTCAGAACCTAACGCAGGCTCAGATCTTGCTGCCTTGTCCACCAAAGCAGTCGACCATGGCGACCACTTCTTAATCAACGGCCAGAAAATTTGGACTTCCGGTGCAGCAACTGCCGACTGGATGTTCATCCTAGTGCGCACAGATCCAGATGCGCCTAAACATGAAGGCATCAGCTTTATGTTGCTGACCATGGACCAACCTGGGGTGACGACAAAGCCCATTAAGCTCATCTCCGGCTCATCGCCCTTCTGCGAAACTTTCTTCGATGATGCCGTCGCACAAAAAGACGACCTGGTCGGAGAACTCAACAAAGGTTGGACTGTGGGGAAGCGTCTGTTGCAGTTTGAACGATCGGGTATCGGTGGTTTGACTGGTGGCGCCCGCGCGGCCAACCCAAGCCCAGGCATTGTGCGTATCGCCAAGCAATACCTGGGTGAAGATCAAGGTAAAATTGATGACCCAAGTGTTCGACGCAAAATTCTAAATTTGAATATGCAACGCTCTGCATTCCAACTTACCGCACAACGCGCTAACGAAGAAAACAAATCAGGCACTCCTGGTGCTGCAACCTCCATATTCAAACTGGTAGGTGCAACCATGCAACAAGACACTGCCGAATTGAAGCGAGAGCTGATGGGATTTAGAGGCTTAGGCGCACATGAAGAAGTAGGTTTTGATGGCAATGAACTGAAGGCCACAGAAGAGTGGTTACACTTACGCACGACAACTATTTACGGCGGCAGCAACGAAATTCAATCCAACATTATTGCAAAACGCGTACTCGGGTTACCCGAATAAGGAGATCATAATGGCAGCTATAGAAGGATTCCAGACCATTGGCGTCGACAGCCTCACACCACATATTGGTGCCGAAATCGCGGGTGTTGACTTGTCTAAGCCTTTGTCCAATGAACAGTTCAGTGAAATTTACCAAGCTTGGTTAGACTGGAAGGTGGTGGTGTTTAGAGATCAACACATAAACCAAGAGCAACACAAGACGTTTGCCCGCAAGTTTGGCTCGTTACACGTACATCCTATGCAGCACAGCTACGGCGGAGACCCTGAAGTACTGCGGGTTAAAACCACCAAAGATTCAACATATACCGCAGGCAACGGCTGGCACACTGATGTCACCTGCGACGAGATACCACCGTTGGGTTCTATGTTGTACATGACCCAGACCCCAGAAGTGGGTGGCGGAGATACACTTTTCGCCGACATGTACCTGGCATACGAGTTACTCAGCGACACCTTTAAAGCATTGTTGGAGCCCTTGACTGCGATACACGATGGCGCATTACCTTACTTGTCGAGTTACAAAGTAAACCCTCCTGAGGGCGAGGCATATCCGAGAAATGAACACCCCATGGTTGTGACTCACCCTGAAACCGGCAAAAAGTTGTTATACATAAACAGTGGTTTCACCGCCAGAATTAAAGGCATGAGTCAATGGGAGAGTAAGACCATACTGAACGCCCTATTCGATCATATTGCCCAAACACCGCGTTTGTATTGTCATGTTGAATGGCAACCCAATACTCTTACGTTCTGGGATAACCGTTGCACACAGCACCATGCAGTGTGGGACTATTGGCCTCACAGCCGTTACGGTGAAAGGGTCTCCATATTAGGTAACAAACGACCTCAAGCAGCATAAAAGTAGCGCGCCGGAGTACTTCACCGCGAAGGCCGGTGCGCAAATCTAGCTTATTCCGCGAGCAGGTTTGTTTTGTGGGTCGAGTTCACCTAACGCTTCAGCATCCAGTTCGCTGCTCTGTGCCTCGGTAAGAATAGGCACATCATCAGCATCTGTATCAACATCAGCATGGGCACTCAACGACTCTTGCTCAGACACTATTATAGATTCAGCTTCCGTCGACTCAGCATCAATAGTTTCAAGTTGCAATGCGCCAGTATTTTCCAGTAGGGGCGTGGCTGCATCACCACACAACGACACAGCACTTTGTGCCAACTGTTGATGAAGATCCTGGTAGCTATGATCTAACGCTCGAAATTTTTCAGCAGTTTGCGCAAACTGCCCAAAAACTTCTTTCTTATAGTCCGCGAGTTCGTCGTTGGCTTCTTCTAATGCCGATTCTAATTCGGCAACCCGAGACTTCTGCTTACCTCCACCCATTTGAAACAACTGTGCAATACCAAACCCCAACAAGAGGCTCAGCACGCCGATACCTACTACCCATTCAATTGCCATGATTCAAACCCCTATTTTTCAACACGTACTGCAAGTTCTGGCTATGATACGTGGCTGAGCCAAAAGGCCCAACACAACACTGTTCGTTTAGACGCCTAATCGCAGAAATTGCAAAGATTTAACCTTTGTTGCGTCAGATCACCCTTGAGTACCGCTGATTTGTTCATTTCTCGCAAAAAAGTTAACCCTGAGCTGAAAGCAGTTTTACATCTTGGCGGCCCCATGGTGTTGACCCAACTCTTCATTATGCTCACCGGCACCGTTGATGCCGCCATGGCCGGTCACTACAGTTCGGTAGACCTAGCCGGCGTGTCATTGGGTGGCATGGTGTTGTGGCCCGTTTTCACACTACTCACCGGCATGACCATGGCACTGACGCCTATCTGCGCACAACTGCGCGGGGCTGGAAGGCTAAAAGACACTGGACATCAAATTCGCCAGGCTATGTGGCTGTGCTTCGGCACCAGTATCTTGTTGATCTTGGTGCTACTCAATGCCGCGCCGGTATACAACTGGGCGGGCATTGATGAACAAGCTGGCAACATTGCCGCTGGATATCTCTCCGCCGTTGCCTGGGGCGTACCCGCCGTTATTTTCTATGTGGCACTAAGACATAGCAGCGAAGGCCTCGGCCACACCGTACCGCCCATGATTATCGCCGGTGCGATGCTGCCACTGAACGCTTTTCTGAACTACGCACTGATCTATGGCGAGTTTGGCTTCCCGGAACTGGGCGGCATCGGCTGTGGCTATGCCACCGCGATAATTTTCTGGGTCGAGTTGGTGCTTATGTTAGCTGTCACGCGCGCACCCTTCTTCAAATCCACTACATTCTTCAAGCATTTTGAATGGCCTTCACTAAAGACTATTGGCAGTATCACCAAGCTTGGCGGTCCTATCGGTTTATCAATATTTCTTGAAATGGCAGTGTTTTCGGTCATCGGCTTGTTGATTGCAAAAATAGGCGTGGTCGAAGTGGCAGCGAATTCAGTGGCAGGCAATATAAACTGGGCGACCTACGTCATACCCATGGCATTAGGTAGCGCCGCCAGTATACGTGTCGGCTTTCATGTTGGTGCCGAAAATTATGCGGCGGCACGAGCAACAGCCGCAGTTGTTTACAAATTTTCCCTGTATTACGCCCTGGGTATGAGTGCTGTCTTACTTGCCTTCAGATATGCGCTGGTTGCAATCTTCACCACCGACCCCCAAGTAGTGGAAATTGCTGTTACGTTACTGATCTTTATCGCCGTTTATCAAATTGTCGATAATACCAACGCAGTAACCATTGGTGCATTGCGCGGTTACAAAGACACCAAATTCCCAATGTATTTCGGGCTTATAGGCTATTGGATTATTGCCGTACCGATAGGCTATGCGCTTGCCGAAGGCATCATTTTCGACGGGCTCGCACCGGGCGTGTATGGTTATTGGACGGGCTTAGCCATTGGCTTAGCCATCGTAGCGATGTGCACTGCTTGGCGGTTGTTGCACATTGCCAACCACCCTGAAAAAATTAGAAAGCTCGCATCTGCCTAGTCACCCATTCCTGCAAGCATCATTTCTTGGGCTGGCAAACCCAACAACAACCGGCCCGCATC